>NZ_CAJCKG010000004.1:0-131189 GCF_903970945.1 Curtobacterium sp. ME26 | reverse complement strand
CAGCTGACGCAGGGGTGCCCACGGGTTCGCCCAGTCCGGCGAGCCATCAACGTGCGCACACGCGCTGTCCGGACGCGTCGGTTTTGCGATCTCTGTAGGTACGGCGGAGGGCGCCCCCATCGGGTGATACCTGGATCTGAGCACACTGCCCCGGCACGGCGCTCTCCCGAGCTCAGATGTGGGAGCACCCCGCGACCCGCGCCAACGTCCGGACCCTGCAGGACCGCGGCGTCCACTTCGTCGGTCCCGTCGTCGGCGCACTGACCGGGGACGACGCGGGCATCGGCCGCATGGCCGAGCCGGAGGACATCGTGACCGCCGCGCTGGCGGTGCTCGACGGGCCGGTGGAGGCGAGCCGAGCGGAGGCGGGCCGAGCGGACGGGGGCGGGGCGCGCCTCCCGGCCGGTTCCGGGACCACCGCGCGGGGTGACCAGGGCGACCTGGCGGGCGTCCGTGTCGTCGTGAGCGCCGGTGGCACGCGCGAGCCGTTCGACCCGGTCCGCTTCGTCGGGAACCGCTCGAGCGGTCGCCAGGGCGTCGCGATCGCCGCGGACGCCGTCCGCCGCGGCGCCACCGTGACGCTGGTCGCCGCGAACGTCGACGCCGGTCTGACCGCCGGGCTCGGCGCGACCGTCGTGCCGGTCGGTTCCACGGAGGAGCTCGCGGCCGCCGTGCACGGTGCGGCCGCCGACGCCGACGTCGTGGTGATGACCGCCGCGGTCGCCGACTACCGTCCCGCCGAGGTCCGTGCCGAGAAGCTGAAGAAGGACGACCAGGGCGACACCATGACGCTCGAGCTCGTCCGGAACCCCGACGTGCTGGCCGACCTCGTCGCCGCCCGGCGCACCGGGCAGATCATCGTCGGGTTCGCCGCCGAGACCGAGCCCGACCGCGACGCCCGGATCGCGCTCGGTCGCGCCAAGATCGCCCGGAAGCCGGCAGACCTGCTCGTGGTGAACCACGTCGGGTGGGACGCCGGGTTCGAACGCGAGGAGAACGCGATCGAGGTCCTGGTGCCCGGCGGCGACGTCGTGCGGGAGACCTCGGGCAGCAAGGCCGACGTCGCCACCGCGGTGCTCGACCTCGTCGCCACCGCGCTGACCTGACCCGACCCGACCCGAGCGGACCTGACACTCGTCCGGGTCGCGGCGGGCACGATGGGACCATGCGACGACGCGAGCGCACCCGACGCGCCACCCGGACGGCCACGATGCTCGCCGTGCTCCTCGGCGGAGCCGGTGTCACCCACTTCCTGCGGCCGCGCGGCTACGACCGCATCGTCCCCGCGGGCCTGCCGCCCCGCATCACCACGCTCGCGTCCGGCGTGGCCGAGCTCGCCGTCGCGGCGGGCCTGGCGGTCCCCGCCACCCGGCGGGCGTCCGGGTGGGCCGCTGCGGCGCTGTTCCTCGCGGTGTTCCCGGCCAACGTGACGATGGCGCGCGACCTGCTCGACAGTCCGCGGTCCACCCGCGCGGCGCGGCTCGTCGCGGTGCTGCGCCTCCCCCTGCAGGCACCGCTGGTCGGCTGGGCCGTCCGCGTCGGGCGACACGCGGCCCGGCGGTGACCGCCACGTCGCGAGCGGCCGCCCCACTGCGCCACCGCCCCGTCGCCGAGCACGCGTGGGAGGACATCGTCCTCGCCCACTGGCGTCGCAACCCGGCCTCGCTCGAGCACCTCGTCCCGCGGGGCACCCGACCCGACGTCGTGGACGGCAGCGCCTGGGTCGGGTTGACCGCCTACGTCTTGCGGCAGACGGCGGTCCCGCCGTTCCCGCCCTCCCGCCGGCTCGGGTCGATGCGGGAGGTCACGCTCGAGATCCCGACGGTCGACCGACGTGGACGCCGCGGGATCACGTACCGGACCGTCGACACGGGCCACGTCCCGGCGATCGTCGCCGCGAACACGATGCTCGGGGTGCCCTACACGTACGCCCACGGGCGGTCGCGACGTCAGGGCGACACGCTCGACCACCGATCCGTGCGGCACCCCGCCCGTGCCGCCCACCCCGTCCGGTGGCTGCGTGACGTCCGGCACACCCGTCGGCCCACGGCACCGCGGCCCCGGCACGACGTCGTCCTGCGCGTCACCGCGGGTGGGGTCGTGGACACCCCGCTCGCAGCCGACCTGACCACCCGCGCCGGCATCCACGCCCGGCTCTTCTCGCGGACCGTGTTCTGGCAGCGGCAGCACGCGCCGCTCACGATCCGGTCGGCACGGCTCGAGCGGCTCACGGGCGACCTGCCCGACGCCGTCGGCCTGCCGGGGCTGTTCGACCGCGAGCCCGATTCGCTGCTCGTGGTCGACGGCACCACCGTCCGCTACGCGTGGGGGGACGTGGTCCGGTGAGCGACGACGAGCACGACCTCGACCGCTTCGTCCGTGCGCAGGACGGCGTGCACGACCGGGCGCTGGCGGAGTTGCGCGCCGGTCGCAAGCAGTCGCACTGGATGTGGTTCGTCTTCCCGCAGCTCGCAGGGCTCGGCAGGAGCACGACGGCCCAGTACTACGCGATCGACGGACCGTCCGAGGCGCGGGCGTACCTGGCGCACCCCGTGCTCGGACCGCGGCTCGTCGAGGCGGCGAGGGTGGCGGCCGCTGCTCCGGCGTCCGGAGCGGACGCCCTGTTCGGCGGCATCGACGCCATGAAGGCGCGGTCCTCCATGACGCTCTTCGCCCGGACCGCCGACGACCCGGCTCCGTTCCGCGCCGTGCTCGACCGCTGGTTCCACGGCAGCGAGGACCCGCTGACCGTGCGGCTGCTCGAGGGCGACGCCTGACCGGCGGAGCCTTCGCCCGCACACACCCCGGCGGCAGCTCTTTCCGCCGTTCCCGCAGCGGTACGGTGATCTCGCGCTCGCACCGCCTGGTCGGGCGCCGCCGACGTCCGTCCACCGACCACGAGGACACCCGCATGCCGGTCCCCAGCAGCGCCCCCACCGAGCACCAGCTGCTCCGCGACACCGTCCGCCACAAGATCCACGCCGCGATCATGGACGGCACGCTGGAACCGGGCGAACGCCTGAACGACGACGAACTGATCGCCTGGCTCGGCGTCTCCCGCACCCCGATCCGCGAGGCCCTGAGCCAGCTCGCCCGCGCCGGGCTCATCGAGATGGCCCCGAACCGGTACACCCGGGTGACGACGCCGGACCCCGCGCAGGTCGTCGAGGCGATGCAGACGCTCGGCGTGCTCTTCGGGGGCGTGGTCCGGCTCGCGGTGCCGCTCCTGACCGCGGCGACCCGGAAGAAGATCCTCGCGCAGCTCGACCGCACCATCGCCGAGCTCGAGGCCCACGACGTCCCGGCGGTGAACCGCGACGCCCTCGCCGTCTTCGGCCTGTACGTCGACGCCTGCGACAACGCGGACCTGCAGCGCGTCTGCCGGGACACCTCGGACGGCCTCGCCTTCCGCCTCCGCCTCCCGAACCTCGACGAGCTCGTCGACTGGGACCGGATGACGGCGGACTTCCGGCGGCTCCGTGCTGCCACCGAGGCGGGCGACAACGTCGCGGCCGAGCTCGCCACGGAGGCGATCCACCTGCTCCCCGGCGAGAAGCGCTGACACGACCTGTACCGTCGTACAGGAACACCGTCCGGGCGCCACCGGGAGCGGTCCACCGCGGCCGGTCGTCACGCTCGGACACGGCCCGTCGGGGACCGGTAGCATCGGCCGGACCCGCCTCGGGCCCCGCACGGCCCGACCCCGCCTCGACCACCCGGAGCACCGCATGAGCCACCGCCAGCCGGACCGCGCCGAGATCGCCGCACGCCTGGCCGCCGCGGTCGGCCGCATCAACCGGCGCGCCCGGACCGACTCCGCCTCGCTCGGGTGGGGCCTGGTGTCCGCGCTCGCGACGATCCAGACCGAGGGACCCCTGCGTCCCGGCGACCTGTCGCGGATCGAGGTCGTCACCAAGCCGACGATGACCCGCATCCTGACGGAGCTCGAGCAGCGCGGGTTCATCGCCCGGGAGGCCGACCCCCGCGACGGCCGCGCCTTCATGGTGTCGGCCACGGTGGAGGGCATCGCCGCCGTCGACCGGGCCCGTGCCGACCGCACCGGGATCGTCGCCGAACTCATCGCGGACCTGCCGCGCGAGGACGTCGAGGCGATCGCAGCGGCCCTCGGTGCACTCGAGCGCATCGGGCAGGGCGAGCGCGCCCAGGAGATTCCCACCTCCGCTCGCTGACGAGGCCGTTACCGAACCGTTACCAGGGGGCCGTCGGGCCGTCCTGCCAGCACTCCTGGACCCGATGCCCAGGCTGCCGCGTCATCGTGTCGGCTTCGCCCGAGCAGGCGGCCCCGCGCCGCCCGAGCGGCGGACGGACGGGCCCCACACCACCGTCCGGTCCTCCCCGGCTCGCGACTCCCCCCACGACGCACCGTGCACGCCCACCTCACCCGCGTGCCCGGCACCGCCGTGGACCGGGAGGCGCGCCCCAGCCGGCCGACCACCGGAACCGATGACCCAGAACACCGCAGAACCGAAGCGCACCCCCGAGCCAGGCAGCACCCCCGAACCCAGCGCGACCACCCCGACCACGCGTCGGCAGGCGCTCGACACCCCGGACCGCCGTCGCCGTCGCGCACTGCGCCGCCGCGCCCCCCTCCTCGTCGGGGGCGCCGCCGCCGTGGCACTCGTCGGCGGCATCGCGACCGTCGGCACGCAGCCCGCGATCGGCGAGGCGCTCGGCGTCCCGAGCGCGAGCGGCGCCGCCACCAGCAGCGCCCCGGCCCTGCACGGCGCGTCCCTCGACCGGGCCCAGGCGGCCGCGACCATCGTCACCGCGCGGACCGTGCTGGCCGACGCGAACGAGAAGACCGACACGACGACCCTCGAACGCCGGGTGCGTGCGCTGTCGGACTACCGCGAACTGTCCGGCGGCGCGATCACCGCGCGCATCGCGTCGACCGTCGACGCGACCACCGAGGTCGCCGACGCGAGTGCTTCGCAGGACAAGGCCGACGCGGACGCCGCCGCAGCAGCGGCGGCCCGGGCGAAGGCCGAGGCCGAGGCGGCGGCCGCCGCCGAACGCGCCGCCGAGGCCGCGCGGGCGCAGGCCGCGGCCAACACCGTCGCCGGCGCCAAGGCGACCGCGTCGTCGATGGCCGCGTCGCAGTACGGCTGGGGAGCGGCCCAGTTCCAGTGCCTCGACAGTCTCTGGACCAAGGAGTCCGGATGGGACTACCGGGCCGTGAACCCGAACGGCGGCGCCACGGGCATCCCCCAGGCACTGCCCGGGTCGAAGATGGCCACGGTCGCCGCCGACTGGCAGACGAACGCCACGACGCAGGTCACCTGGGGGCTGCGGTACATCAGCGCCGCCTACGGCACCCCGTGTGCGGCGTGGGCGCACTCGCAGGCGAACAACTTCTACTGAGCCGACGCGTGCCGGTCGTCACCGGTCGCCGGACGGGAGGCGCGGGGCCGGCCGGCACCGCGCCTCCCGTCCGCCGGGGCGTGGGTGGGTCAGCCCACCCGTGCGATGCGGACGTCGACCCGCGCGAGCGCGACGCCGCGAGCGGCGGCGGCCTCCCAGGCCGCCAGGTGCGCCGCGCGCGCCGTCGCGGGTGCGGGCAGCGACCCGTCCGTCCCGATCACGACGCGCAGCACGTCCTCGTCGAGCACCACCCGGGGTCCGGGGGTGCGCGCGGCGAGCCGTTTCGCGGAGTCGATCGCGCTGCCGAGGGTGGGCCGCGCCCGGTAGAGCTCCGCGACGCCGGGCACCGCGAGCACGGCCGCCTCGATCGCCGCGGTCGTGTCGTCGTCCAGGGTCATGCGCGGTCCTCCTCGTCGTCGTGCGGGTCGACCGACCCGGGCTGCGGGGGCAGCAGGTCGCGGACGCGCACGTCCACGGCCGCGAGGACCAGGTCGGTCTGCTCCGCGAGCACCGCGGCGACCGCGGCCCGTACCTGCTCCGCCACCGGGTGGATCGGCACCCCCGACCGGACCGCGAGCTCGACCAGCACCCGCACGGGCGCGTCGAGCTCGGTCACGTCGCCCTCGAGCGAGCACCGCGCGATCACGACCCCGGGCACGACGTCACCGGCCGTCCGGACCATCGAGCGGATCGCCCCCTCGGTCATCACCGGCCGCTCGGTCGGCGCGACCGGGCGGAGCGGGACGTCGCGACCGGCGCGGGCCTCGAGCGAGATGTTCGCGAGCACGCCACCGATCCACGACTCGTCCGCCGGTTCCTCGTGCTCCGCGGCGGCGTCGAGGGAGCCCATCGAGGACTGTCGGAGTCGCACCAGCGCGGCGAGGGCGTTCTGGCACGCGGCCGAGTCGTCGATGCTCGGGTCCGCCGGCTGCATGCCGGCGTCGAGGTAGTCGGCGAGCTCGTCGATCGTGTGGCCGTCGAGGTCCTCGGGCTCGAGGGTGTCGAGGCGCAGGTCGTCGGGTCCGGTCATCGCCAAGCCTCCATGAGACGGATCATGTTCTTCCTCGCGCGCGAGAGCAGTCCGCGCACCGTCGAGACCGGCAGGTCGAGCTCCTCGGCGATGTCCTCGTAGCGGTACTCGAGCACTTCCTTCATCACCCAGCACCGTCGCTGCGCCTCGGGGAGCTCGGCGAGCGCCGTCTCCACGGCCTCCTCACGGGACCGCGCCTCCGCGACCCGGTCCGGAGCACCGTCGTCGGGTGCCGCGACCTCGATCTCGGTGACGTCGTCGTGCACGCGTCGCGCACGGATCCGGTCGAGGCACTTGCGGCTGAGGATGCGCATGAGCCACGCCTTCACGCGGGCACCGTCGTCGAGGGAGTCGAGCCGGTTCCACGCCGTGATGAACGTCTCCTGCACCACGTCGTCGAGCTCGTCCGTCGAGCCGAGCGTGCGGCGGGCGTACGCGCGGAGCAGCGGCGTGTACCGGCGGATGAGGACCTCGAACGCCCGGACGTCACCGTCCGACGAGCGACCGGCGAGGACGGCGTCGTCGAGGTCTGCGAGGGGCTGGTGGGGCACGGGTTCCTTCTACTGGTCACGCCTCGGGGAAGTCTGGGCGTCGGTGTGACGGTCGGACGGGACGGATCGTCACGCGGCACGCCGGTCGCGATCGGGGACCGACATGCGGCAGGGTGGTGCCGTGTCCCTCGTCACCGCCGTCTGCCGCGTCGAGCAGCTCCTCCGCGACTCCGGCACCATCGGCATCACCGCGATCGACAAGCGACCCGTCGACGGCCCCGTCCGGGTGCGCCCGCTCGGCCTGCACGCCGACGTGCAGGCCGACCGGAAGCACCACGGCGGCGAGGACCAGGCCGTGTACGCCTACGCCGACGAGGACGCCGCGTACTTCGCCGAGGTGCTCGACCGCGACGTCCCGCCCGGGCTCTTCGGCGAGAACCTGCGGACGAGCGGCGTCGACGTCACCGGGGCGGTCACCGGCGAACGGTGGCGGATCGGCGAGACCCTCGAGCTCGAGGTCACGATCCCGCGGGTGCCGTGCGGGACCTTCGCGCGGCGGATGCGCATCGACGGGTGGGTCCGCCGGTTCGCCGAGGAGAACCGTCCGGGCGCGTACCTCCGCGTCCTGCGGTCCGGACCGGTTGCCGCCGGCGACCCGGTCGTGGTGACCCACCGGCCGGCGCACGGCGTGACCATCGGCCAGATCTCCGCGGGCCTCACGCCGGAGCAGGCCCGCGCGGTGCTCGACTCCGGGGACCGGCTGGCGCCGAAGGTCGTCCGCGACGTCTCGAAGGTGCTCGCCCGCGGGCGGCTCTCGGGCCCGACCCGGCGCGCGGGGTCGAGCGGACGGGACTAGGGCCCGACCCGACGCGCGGGGTCGAGCGGACGGGACTAGGGCCCGACCCGGCGCGCGGGTTCGAGCGGACGGCGGGCGCGCGGCAGCCCCTGCACGACGAGCTCCCAGGAGTTCGCGACGAGGTCCTCCACCATCGCCTCGTCGAGCCCCTCCCCCGGCGCCAGCGTGATCCAGTGCCGCTTGTCCATGTGCCACCCCGGTGTGACCTCGGCGAGGTCGCGGACCAGTGCGGCAGCGTGCGGGGGCGCGCACTTGAGGTTGACGATCGGCACGCCCCGCAGCGTCGTGGTGAGCAGGAACATGCGGCCGACCACCTTGTGCACGACCGAGTCCTCGCCGAACGGCTGCGTCTCCTCGACCGCGGGGAGTGCCAGGGCCGTCCGGATCGCCACCTCGTGCAGTGCTGCGCCGTCCACCACTCCAGCATGCCGCACCGCCCCGCTCGGGGGTATCCGCGGATGAGCCCTGCTCGGCTACGATCGTGCCGCCACGCACCCGACGCGGCGGTCGCGCGAGCGGCCACCACGTCCCAGGGGGAAGAACCCGTGCAGACCACCCGCACCCTCGGCGCAACCGTCGCCACCGTCGCACTCGCCGCCGCCGTCGTGCTCGGCGGCACCACGGCCGCGTCCGCCGCGCCGAAGACCTACGCGAACTGCGCCGCCGTGCAGAAGGTGTACTCCGGCGGCATCGCGAAGAAGTCGGTGACGTACAACACCGTGAAGACCAAGTCCGGCAAGGTCGAGCACCGCGCGCTGAAGGGCACGGTCAAGAAGGACGACGCGCTCTACAACGCGAACAAGTCGATGGACGCCGACAAGGACGGCATCGCCTGCGAGAAGAGCTGACGCACACGGTCAGAGCGTCGGGACACCCTCGTGTCCCGACCTCGGCCGCGCCGTGCCGGCCACCCCGGTGACGACCGACCCCGCGGGGACGTCCTTCGTCACCACCGTGTTCGCACCGACGACGGTGTCCGCCCCCACGGTGATGGCACCGATGAGCGACGACCCCGCTCCGAGCACCACCCGGTCGCCGACGACCGGGTGCCGCCGCCGCCCCGGTCCGTGCTCACCGCCGCGGCCGCCGAGCGTCACGCCGTGGAACACCAGCACGTCGTCGCCGATGACCGCGGTCTCGCCGATCACGACGCCCATGCCGTGGTCGATGAAGAAGCGACGACCGATCCGTGCGCCCGGGTGGATCTCGATCCCGGTCGTGGCGCGCGCGAGCTGCGCCAGGACCCGGGCGGCGAAGCGCGAGCCGGGCAGACCGCGCGCGAGCCAGAGCCGGTGCGTCAGGCGGTGCGTCCAGATCGCGTGCAGGCCGGAGTAGACCACCGCGTTCTCCAGGTCGCCCCGGGCGGCGGGGTCACCGCGGCGTGCTGCGGCCAGGTCCTCCCGGACGGTCCCCAGCACGCCGCGTCGGACGGCACGGCTCACGCAGTGAGTCCCTCGAAGAGCGGCGTGGACAGGTAGCGCTCACCGGTGTCGCAGACGATCGCGACGACGCGCTTGCCGGCGTTCTCCGGGCGGGCGGCGATCTCGACCGCGGCGTGCACGATGGCACCGGACGAGATGCCGGCGAGGATGCCCTCCTCGGTCCCGAGCGCCCGTGCCACGCGCAAGGCGTCGTCGAGCTCGACGTCGAACACCTCGTCGATGACGGACCGGTCGAGGACCTCGGGCACGAAGTTGGCGCCGATCCCCTGGATCTTGTGCGGACCGGCCTTGCCCTCCGACAGCAGCGGCGAGTCCTTCGGCTCGACGGCGACGATCTGCACACCGGGGACGCGCTCCTTGAGCACCTGGCCGACACCGGTGATGGTGCCGCCCGTGCCGACGCCGGCGACGAACACGTCGACGTGCCCCTCGGTGTCGCGGAGGATCTCCTCGGCGGTGGTCCTGCGGTGGATCGCCGCGTTCGCGGCGGTCTCGAACTGGTGCGCCAGGATCGCCCCGGGGGTCTCCTCGACGATCTGCTCCGCACGCGCGACGGCGCCCTTCATCCCCTCGGGACCGGGCGTCAGGACGATCTCGGCGCCGAAGGCACGGATGAGCGCACGACGCTCGACGCTCATGGTCTCCGGCATGGTGATGACGACGCGGTACCCGCGGGCGGCACCGACCAGTGCGAGCGCGATCCCGGTGTTGCCGGACGAGCCCTCGACGATCGTGCCGCCCGGACGGAGCTCCCCGGACTCCTCGGCCGCGTCGATGATCGCGACCCCGAGCCGGTCCTTCACGCTGGACCCCGGGTTGTAGAACTCGAGCTTCGCCAGGACCTCGGCGCCGTCCGGCTGCGGCAGGCGGTTGAGGCGGACGAGCGGGGTGTTGCCGAACGCCTGCGTGATGTCGTCGTAGATGGTGCCGGTCATCCGTCTTCGTCCTCCGGTCGATGGGCGCCACCGACGGTGGTGACGCTGCAGTCCCCCGTGATCCTACCGACGGCGCCCGGTGCTCCCCCGTCGATGACGCCCACTGACGCGCCGGACGTCGACCACGCATCCGGTCCGGGTCAGCGCCCCGCGTTCGGCGCGAACCGCCCGTCCGTCGCCTCGAGCACCCGCAGCACGTTGCCGCCCGCGAGCGCCCGCAGGTCGGCGTCGCCCCACCCGCGCCGCCGCAGCTCCTCGGCGAGCACCGGGTACCGCGACACGTCCCGCAGGTCCGGCGGCAGCACGGGCGTCCCGTCGTAGTCGCCGCCGAGCCCGAGGTGCCCGACGCCGGCGACGTCCCGCGCGTGCTCCACGTGGTCCGCCACGTCCGCGACGGTCACGGGCGGCGGCGTCCCCTCGGAACCCGCCTCCTCCCAGTCCGCCCACGCGCGCGAGACGAACTTCGGGACGAAGGTGATCATCACCACCCCGCCGTTGTCGGCCAGGCGGGCCAGCACGTCGTCGGGGACGTTGCGGGGGTGGTCGTCGATCGCGACCGTCGACGAGTGGCTGAACACGACGGGCTGCGTGGCGACGTCGAGGGTGTCCCGCATCGTGGTGGGTGCGGTGTGGGAGAGGTCGACGAGCATGCCGATCCGCTCCATCTCGGCGACGACCTCGCGCCCGCGGTCGGTCAGGCCGCCGTGCGCCCGGACTCCGGTCGCGGAGTCGGCCCAGGTGGTGTCGTCGTTGTGCGTCAGCGTCATGTAGCGCACGCCGAGTCGGGCGAGTGTGCGGAGCACGGCCAGGTCGTCCCCGATGGAGTGCCCGCCCTCGGCCCCGAGCAGCGAGGCGATGCGTCCGGCAGCGACGGCGGCCCGGAGCTCGGCGGCGGTCCGGACGAAGGTCAGGTCGTCCGGGTACCGCTCGATGATCCGGTGGGCGGTGTCGACCTGCTGCAGCGTCGTCCGCACCGGGTCGGGGTCGTCCGACGGCACGAACACCGACCAGAACTGTCCGACGACGCCACCGGCGCGCAGCTTCGGCAGGTCGGTGTGCAGGGTCCCGTCCTCCGTGTCGATGCCCTCGACGCCGGAGTCGTGGGACTCGCGACGCTCCCACGGCAGGTCGTTGTGGCCGTCGACGACGGGGAAGGCGAGGGAGTCGAACGTCATGCGTCGACGCTACCGCGCCGCCGCCCGCTCGCTAGGCTCGCGCTGTGCAC
Organism: Curtobacterium sp. ME26; assembly: GCF_903970945.1. Classification (NCBI taxonomy): domain Bacteria; kingdom Bacillati; phylum Actinomycetota; class Actinomycetes; order Micrococcales; family Microbacteriaceae; genus Curtobacterium; species Curtobacterium sp. ME26. The sequence goes on along the minus strand of NZ_CAJCKG010000004.1, from coordinate 119,828 downwards.
CCCGTGACGCTCCGCACCGACCGGCTCGTGCTGTCCGTCCCGGTCGACGCCGACGCCGACGACGTCGTCGCGTACGCGAACGACCCGGACGTCGTCGCCTTCACCCCGGTGCCGGTGCCGTACGGCCACGCCGAGGCCCGGCACTGGATCCGGGAGGTCGTCGCCGCGGGCTGGCGGGACGGCACCCGCACCGAGTTCGGCCTCCGCCGCGCGGACGACCTGCGGCTGCTCGGCACGGTCGGGTTGTTCGGGATCGCGGACGGTGCGGCCGAGATCGGCTACGCACTCCACCCCGACGGACGCGGGCACAGGTTCGTCGCCGAGGCGGTCGAGCGGGTGCTGCGGTGGGCCTTCGCGGCGTCACCGACCGGTCTCGCGCTCGAGCGGGTGCAGTGGCGGGCCATCGCGACGAACGCCGCCTCCGCCGCCACCGCGCAGCGGGTCGGCCTGCGCTACGAGGGACGCGCACGCTCGGCGGTGCTGCACCGGGGTGCCCGGCACGACCAACTGCTCGCGGCGGTGCTGCGGGACGACGACCGGTCCGGGCCGCAGGTCTGGCCGACGGCGTGACCGTCGTCTTCCGCCTGGTCACCGAGATCGCGGCATCGCCCGAGCGGGTCTTCGCGCTCTCGCTCGACGTCGGCGCGCACGAACGCTCGATGGCGGGTACCGATGAACGCGCCGTGGCCGGCACGACGTCCGGCACCATCGGCCTCGGCGAGAGCGTCACGTGGCGCGCACGGCACTTCGGGGTCGTCTGGCGGATGACGAGCCGGATCACCGCCCTGGAGGCGCCGGGTCGCTTCGTCGACGAACAGGTGCGTGGTCCGTTCGCCCGCTTCCGGCACGAGCACCGGTTCGAGCCGTCGGCCGTCGGCACGCGGATGGTGGACGACGTCACCTTCCGCGCGCCGCTCGGTCCGCTGGGGTGGCTCGCCGAGCGGCTCGCGCTGGCGCGGTACATGCCGCGGCTCATCGCCGCGCGGAACGCCACGCTCCGCGCGGAGCTCGAGCGCGGGCACGACGGTCAGCGCGCGGCGAGCTCTCCGAGCGAGTCGTAGGCCGCGGCGACCGCGTCGACGCGGGCACGACCGGCGGGACCGGACGCCTCGTACACGTCGTTCGCGATGGCGGCGACGACGGCGAAGAGCGCCGCCATGGAGTCGAACGCCGACGGCGAGTCGACGGGGCAGAGCACCGCGGTCGCAGCGGGGGCGGCGATGACCGCCGCGGTCGGGTCGCCGAGGACGACGACGTCCGCCCCGGTCGCGACGCAGTGCCGCACGAGCCGCTCGGCACCGGCCGCGTGCCGCCGGACCGTGACGAGCACGACGAGGTCGCGGCGGTCGAGGTCGGCGACCTCCTCACCCAGGCGCTGCCCGGGTGCCGGACCGATCCGGACGTCCGGACGGACCTGCGCGAGCTGGGAGCGGAGCTGCATGGCGACGGGGTGCGCGCCGCGTTCCCCGAACACGAGCACCCGGCGGGCACGGACGATCCGGCGGGCGAGCCGGACGCGGTCGGCCCGGGCGAGGGAGGCGAACGCGGCGTCGAGGTTGCGCGCCTCGACGGCCCGCTGGTCGACGTGCGCGGCGTCCTCCGCGGCCCACGGCAACCCGCTGCCCCGCGCGGACATGAGCTCCTGCCGGACCTCGGCGGCGTCCTGGAACCCGAGGGAGCGGACCAGGCGCGAGACCGTCGCCTTCGACGTGCCGGACTCGGCCGCGAGCTCGGCGGACGTGCCGACGAGCAGCAGCTCGGGGTCGTGCCGGACCATCGCGGCGACCCGGCGCTCCGCGGGCGACAGGCGGTCCCAGACGGCGTCGACGCGGGCGCGCACGTCGGGGACGGCGCTCACGCCGGGACCTCCCGACCGTCCGCGACGACGTCGTCGGCGATCCGCTCGACGGCCACGGCGAGCGCGTCGAGACCGAGGGCGACGTCGTCCTCGGAGACGAACTCGTCCGGGTGGTGGCTGATGCCGTCGGGGTTGCGCAGGAACAGCATGGCGACGTCGGTCACCAGGCCGAGCGACATGGCGTCGTGCCCGGCGCGGGAGAACAGCTCGGCGGGCGCGGTCTCCCCCGTCGAGGCGATGCCCGCGCGGATCGCGTCCATCAGCCGGGGTGCGCAGAACACCGCCGGCGCACGGTGCACCTCGGTCGGCGACACAGCCACGCCGCGTCGGGTGGCGATCTCGTCGAACGCCGTCGTGATCGCGTCCCACACCCGGTCGCGGCCCTCGTCGAACTCGCCACGCAGATCGACGCTGAAGCGGGCGAGCCCCGGCACGACGTTCACGGCGCCGGGTTCGACGGACATCGTCCCGACGGTGCCGACGTGCTGCTCCGCCCGGCAGATGCGCTCGACGGCGAGGGCCGCCTCGGCCGCGGCGAGCAGGGCGTCGTGCCGACGCTCGTAGGGGGTGCCGCCGGCGTGCCGGGCCTCACCGACGGCCTCGACCGTGAAGCGACGGGCGCTCGCGATGCTGGTCACCACGCCGAGGGCCTGACCGGCCTGCTCCAGGTGGGGACCCTGCTCGATGTGCGCCTCGAGGTACCCGACGAGCCGCTCCGGTGCCAGTGCGGCCTCGCCGACGCGCTCCGGATCGAGCCCGAAGTCGGTGAAGGCCTGCCGCAGGGTGGTCCCGTCGCCGTCCTCGAGATCCCACCACGCCTCGTCCCAGACCCCCGCGACGGCGGAGGACCCGAGCAGGGCCTTGCCGAACCGGGTGCCCTCCTCGTCCGAGAACGCGGTGACCTGCAGGGCAACGGGCAGCGGTCCGGCCGCGGTGAGCCGGGCCGCGGTGCGGATCGCCATCAGGACCCCGACGACCCCGTCGTAACGACCGGCGTTGACGACGGTGTCCAGGTGCGACCCGAGCAGCAGCACGGGGGCGTCCGGCGTCGCGCCGTCGACGATCCCGTGCAGGTTGCCCGCCGCGTCCTGCCACGTGCGGAGTCCGGCGTCGCGCATCCACTCCGCGACGATCGCGTTCACCCGGGCGTGCTCCGGCGACAGGTAGACGCGGGTGGTGCGGCCGTCGTCCTCGGACACCGCGGCGAGGGCGTCGCACCACCGCACGATCGTCGCGGCGTCGGCGAGGGCACGCGTGCTGGCGGTCGGGACGGGGGTCGGGGTCACGGCGCTCACGCGGGGGCTCCGACCGGGACGGACGCTCCGGCGTGCACGTCGAGCGCCGCGTCGACGCCTGCGCCCTGCGGGACGGCGTGCCCCGCACGCCGGAGGCTGTGCTCGAGCGCGGCGAGCGTCGTCACGACGGCGTCCTTGCGCGCGTTGTACCCCATCGTGCCGATCCGCCAGACGCGGCCGTGCAGCGGGCCGAACGACGTGCCGATCTCGATGCCGTGGTCCTCGAGCATCGCGCCGCGGACCTGGTCGCCGACGACGTCGTCCGGGATCTCCACGGCGACGACGTTGTGCATCTTGTGCCCGACGTCGCCGAAGACCCGCAGCCCCAGGGCCTCCACCCCCGCGAGCATCGCGCGACCGGCCGTCGCGTGACGCTCGATGACGGCCTCACGCCCCTCCTCGAGCAGGATGCGTGCGCACTCGTTGGCGGCGTAGAGCATCGACGCGGCCTCGGTGTGGTGGTTCAGACGCCGCGGTCCCCAGTAGTCGAGGATCATCGCGAGGTCGAGGTAGTTCGACCGGATCGGGTGGTCGGAGGCGACGTCGTCGGCCTCGCGGATGCCGGCCTCGATGCTCCGACGGCCGTCGAGCACCGCGACCGCACGCGGCGAGACGGTGATCGGGGCGCTGCCGGACGGACCGCCGAGGCACTTCTGCAGCCCGGCGCTCGCGACGTCGATCCCCCATGCGTCCACCTCGAGCGGGTTGCCGCCGATGCTCGCGGTGGCGTCGGTGTAGAGCAGCGCCCCGTACCGGTCGCAGACCGCCCCGAGCTCGTCGAGCGGCTGGTTCATCGTGGTGGAGGTGTCGCCCTGCACGACCGCCAGGACCTTCGGCCGGATGCGGCGCACGGCGTCCTCGACCACCGACGTCGGGAAGACCTGTCCCCACTCGGTCTCGATCGTGTGCACCTCGGCGCCGGCGCGCCCGGCGATCTCGGCCAGCAGGTGCCCGAAGCGCCCGAACACGGGCACGAGCACGCGGTCCCCGGGTGCCAGGAGGGAGACCAGGGCCGCCTCGATGCCGGCGCGCGAGGTCCCGTCGACCAGGACCGTGGCGTCGTTGCGGGTGCCGAAGACCTGGCGGTACAGCTCCTGCGTCGCGGTCATCGTGGCGGTCATCCACGGGTCGTACTGCCCGACGAGCGGCGTCGAGAGCGCCCGGAGCACCCGGGGGTCGGCGTCGATCGGGCCCGGACCCATGAGGAGTCGGGCGGGCGGGTTCACTGGTTGCGTCATGGTGCCTCCGTTCCGTTCAGGATGGTACCGGAACGATCGTTTCGTACGTGTTGCGTGTCCTGCGGCCGGACGAGCAGGACGCCCTCGACCGCGGTCACCCCCTCGGCGGCCGTCGCGACGAGCCGCCCGTGCAGCCAGGTCTCCACGACCCGACCGAGGGTGTGCAGGCCCGCGAAGGCGGACACCGGGTTGCGGTGCGCGAGGGCGGCGACCTCGACGACGTCCTCGGCCGCGGGGTCGAGGACCGCGAGGTGGGCAACGGCACCCGGCGCGATGCGACCGCGGTCCGTGAGCCCGACGAGCGCCGCCGGTCCGGTCGTGAACCACGGCAGCACGGTCTCGAGCGGGATCCCCCGCCGCACGGCCTCGGTCCACACCGCGCGGAAGCCGACCTGCAGCCCGGCGATCCCACCCCAGGCGAGCCCCCAGTCGTCGGTCTTCAGGTCCGCCGTCGACGGCGAGTGGTCCGAGACGACGCAGTCGATCGTGCCGTCGAGGAGCCCGGCCCAGAGCGCGTCCCGGTTCGCGTCGTCGCGGATCGGCGGACAGCACTTGAACTCGGTGGCGCCGTCCGGGATCGTGCCGGCCTCGAAGGCGAGGTAGTGCGGGCAGGTCTCGACGGTGATCCGTACGCCGTCCGCCTTCGCCGCCCGGATCAGTGGCAGGGCTGCGGCGTCGGAGAGGTGCAGCACGTGCACGCGCGCACCGGTCTCGCGAGCACCGTCGACGACCCGCGCGATGGCGGACCGCTCGGCGCTGCCGGGACGGGTCGCCAGGAAGTCGGCGTACCGGCCGCCGAGCGCGTCGTGCGGGACGAGCAGGTCCGGGTCCTCGGCGTGCACGATGAGGAGCGCGTCGAGCTCCGCGACCTCGGCGATCGCGGCACGGAGCTGCTCCGGGTCGAGGTGCGGGAACTCGTCGACGCCGCTCGGGGCGGTGAAGCACTTGAACCCGAACACCCCGGCGTCGTGGAGCGGCCCGCGGGTCCCCGCGTTCGCGGGGACCGCACCGCCCCAGAACCCCACGTCGACCGCCACGCGACCCTCGGCGCTCGCCCGCTTGACCGCCAGGGCGTCGACGTCGGTCGTCGCCGGGATCGAGTTGAGCGGCATGTCGACGATCGTCGTGACCCCGCCGAGCGCCGCCGCGCGGGTGGCGGACGCGAAGCCCTCCCACTCGGTGCGGCCCGGCTCGTTGACGTGGACGTGCGTGTCGACGAGCCCCGGGAGCAGCACGTGCTCGTCGGGCACGGTCCGGTCCTCCGCGGCGTCGACGGCGTCCCCGAAGGGCAGCACCGCGTCGACGAGCCCGTTCCGGACCACCACCGCAGCCGGGCGGAACGCGCCGTCGACCCAGGCCCGTCGAGCGCGCAGGACGAGGTCGGCCTCGGCGCCGCTCATGCCGACACCCCGCTCAGCACGGCGGTCGGGGCGGCCATGGTGAAGCCCGACAGCACCCCGGTGACCTCCTTCGGCGGTGGCGGGGCGTACTCGCCGCGCTTGCCGGTCGCGAGGCCGAGCCGGACGAGCGACTCGGCGAGCACCGTCGCCGCAGCCACGCCGTCGACCACCGGGGCACCGACCTCCCGGGACACCTCGGCGCAGAGGTCCGCCATGCCGGCGCACCCGAGCACCACCGCGTCCGCACCACCGGCGAGCACCGCGCGGCACTCCTCGACGACGAGCGCCCGCGCGCCCGAGGCGGGGTCGTCGAGCGCCAGCACCGGGACCTCGCACGCGCGGACCTCGGTGACGAGCGGCGCGAACCCGTAGCGCTCGGCGAGCTCCCACGCCCTGCCGGTCGTCCGGGCGAGGGTGGTGACGACCCCGAACCGCCGACCGAGCATGGCCGCGGCGTGGAAGCCGGCCTCCGCGATGCCGATCACGGGACCCGTGGCGAGCTCCCTGGCGGCGTCGAGGCCCGGGTCGCCGAAGCACGCGACGACGAACGCGTCGACGCCGTCCCGTTCCCCGAGTGCCACCTGCTCGAGGAGCCCGGGGACCGCCAGCGCCTCCTCGTAGTGGCTCTCGATCGAGGCCGGTCCGGTGGTGGGCGTCACCGCCTCGATCACGGTCCCGGGCCCGGCGACGGCGGCCGCAGCGCGACCGATCGTGGCCGTCATGGCGGCGGTGGTGTTGGGGTTGACGACGCGGATGCGCAAGCGGGTCCTCCGGGTGGTGACGAGGGGAAGCGGGGCGTGGAGCTGTGTGGTGACGGGCGGGGCGGAGGCGGGACGGGCCTCCCGGCCGGGACGGGCCGAGACGGGCCGAGCCGAAACGAACCGAGACGGGACGGGCCGGGCCGCGCTAGGCGCGCCCCACAGCGGCGCCGTCGTCGACCGTCGGGTCGTCGGCCGCCAGGACCGGCATCCGCGGCGACCGGCGCTCGAGCGCCCAGAACACGACGAGCCCGAGCCCGCAGCCGATGAACCAGCTGTAGTTGGACAGCCACGGCAGGACGCCGGTCGCGGGCGGCAGGACCGCGCTGGCGACGGACACGGCCCCGGCGACCAGCAGGGTCCACAACGCGTTCGGGTTCCACCCCGCGCGGTACCAGTACCGGGCGGTGGGCTCCTTCGAGTACATGTCGTCGACCGCGACGCGCTGCTTCGCGACGAGGTAGTAGCCGGCGATGAGGATGCCGAACAGCGGACCGATGAGCGCGCCGAGGATGCCGAGCGTGTAGAGGATCGCCTGGTCGTTGCCGTACCAGTTCCACGGCGTCAGGAGCACCGAGCCGACCGCGGCGATCATGCCGCCCGTGCGCCAGCTGATCTTCCGCGGGGCGACGTTCGAGAAGTCGAACGCGGGGCTGATGAAGTTCGCGACGATGTTGATGCCGACCGTGGCGATGACGAACGTCAGGCCGCCGAGCAGGATCGCGAAGGGTGCGTCGATCGCCTGGACCGTCTCGATCGGGTCGGTGATGAGCTTGCCGAACACCGGGACGGTGGCGCTGGCGCAGAGCACCGTGAGGACCGAGAAGAACAGGAAGTTGACCGGCAGGCCCCAGAGGTTGCCGCGCTTGACGGCGGCGAACGACCTGCCGTAGCGCGAGAAGTCGCCGAAGTTGAGCATCGGCCCGGAGAAGTAGCTGACGACGATCGCGACGGCGGAGAGCATCACCGGGATCGAGGCGCCGAACGACATCGGCGCCCCCGTGTGCAGCGTGAGCGAGATGTTGCCGATGCCGGCCCGGGCGACCAGGTAGACCGCGAGCGCGATCATCACGACGTAGACGGCGGGGCCGGCGAAGTCGATGAAGCGGCGGATCGCCTCCATGCCCATCGAGAAGAGCGCGGCCTGCGCGACCCAGAGGATGCCGTACGAGATCCAGCCGAGCGCCGACAGCCCGAGGAACGCGTGGTCGAGCAGCGCGGCCGAGCCGGGCAGGAACTTGAGGAACACGATGTTCAGCGACTGCGCGGCGAGGAAGGTCTGCACGCCGTACCAGGCCGTCGCGATGAGCCCGCGGATGACGGCGGGGACGTTCGCCCCGATGACGCCGAACACCGCGCGGTTGATGACCGGGTACGGCACACCGGTGCGCTGCGACGGCTTCGCCACGAGGTTCGCGAACACCTGGACGACCAGGATGCCGACGACCAGGGCGACGAGCACCTGCCAGCTGGCGATCCCGAGCGCGAAGAGCGACCCGGCGGTGACGTAGCCGCCGACCGAGTGCACGTCGGACATCCAGAAGGCGAAGATGTTGTAGCTCGTCCAACGCTGTTCGCGCAGGGGGGCGAGGTCCTCGTTGGTGAGCGACGGGTCGTACCCGGGCTTGACGACGCCGGCACCGGCGGCGGCCGACGACGTCGTGCGGGGGGCGTGGGGCGCGGCGACGGGTGTCGCGATCTCTGTGACCAAGGCGTCCTCCGTGGGAGTGTGCGGCGGGGGTCCCCGCTCGTGGACGACGCTATGGAGGCTCTTCGCGCTGCCCGTTTCCCTCGTGTAACGGTCGTGTGACACGCTCCCCGGCCCGGAACGATCGTTCCGAGGAGCCGGGGCCGTCACCTGAGCGGCCGCACAGTCCGGTGCGGGATGCCGCAGGGATTGGCGCACCGGTCGACAGGAGCCGTCCCGTGAGCACCAGGCGGCACGATCATCGATCCATGACCAGGGGCATCAGGATCGACCACGTCGGCGTCACCGTGCCCGACATCGACGCGGCGACGGCGTTCTTCGCCGCCGCCTTCGACGCCGTCGTGCTCTACGACGTGCGCCGCACCACCGACGTGCCGAACGACACACCGGAGGCGCACCGCTACCTCGGTATCCCGGACACGATGGCGCAGGGCGCCATCCGCATGCTCGCCCTGCCCGAAGGCCCGGGGCTCGAGCTCTTCGAGTACCGCGGCCCCGACCAGCGCGCCGCTGCGCACCCGTCCGACCTCGGCTGGCAGCACCTCGCGCTGTACGTGGACGACCTCGACGAGGCCCTCCTGCGGCTCGAGGCCGCCGGCGCCGTCCGCAACAGCGACCCTCGACCCCTGCGGGGCGAGGAGGCCGGGGAGGGCAACCGCTTCGTCTACACCCGGACGCCGTGGGGGTCGACGCTCGAGCTCGTCACCTACCCGACACCGCAGCCGTACCTGCTGCACGCACCCCGGGCGAAGTGGGCGCCGTGGCCGGACGTGGACCGGCTCCGGCAGCTGGACCCGGCCTGACGGGCTGACCGGTCCGGCCGGCCGGGAGGCACGGCTCGCGTCCGCCTCGCCGGTCACCGTGCATGCCGGGTTGCGCTCATCCCCTACGCTCGTGCCGACGGAAGGGAACACGATGACGAACCTTGCCGACTGGGAAGCCGAGGGTGCCCGGGCACGACCCAGCACACCGACGGACCACGTCCGAGCACCGCTCGCGCTCCGTGCGGCGACCTGGATCGGCACCGTCCTGCTCGTCGTCGCCGGCATCGTGCTGATCAGCACGACGATGGTCATGCAGCAGGCGGAGGAGTCGGCGGCGCACGAACTGCTGCGCGTCCTGGTCCTGGTCGTGGTCGGCAGCGCGATCGCGGTCGTCGGTGCGGTCACCCTCGTCCTCCGCCTCGTCGCGGGCGCGCTCCGTCCGGGTTCCTGACACGACACGGCCGGTCCCCGGGCTGCGAGGACCACAGGGCAGCCCTCGACACGAGCGGTGCCTCACCGCCGAACGGGCGATGCTGCGCCTTCGTAGCGACGGAGGTCGAGTCCCTTCGCCGGCAGGTCGAGGAGCCGCATGAGGGGCGACGCGATCGACGCGGCGCGGAAGAACAGGTTCCGGAGACGGATCCCCCGCATCGTCCTCGGTGCCAGGAGCGCGCCGGCGTTCACCTTGTGGGACGCGGCCGTGTACGGCCGGTAACGGGCCTCGTACTCCGCCAGGGCCGTCGCGACGTCTCCGTCCGCCAGACGCAGCTCGCCGGCCAACACGTACGCGGCGACCAGGGCGAGGCCCGTGCCGTACCCGCTCAGGGCGTTCCCCCACGCGGAGTCGCCGAGCAGGACCACGCGCCCTCGGCTCCAGCGGCCCACGGTCACCCGGCTGATGGAGTCGGTGTAGAACGACCGCGCGTCGGCGAACCGGTCGACGATCTCCGGGATGCGCCACCGCCCCTCCCGCAGTGCGCCCGCGATCTGGCGCTTCTGCTCGTCGACGTCGTCACGGGCTCCCGGGAATCGGTCTGCGGCGACGACGATGAACGTGGGGGCCTTCGACCCGCCGAGCATGACCGTCATCCCGGGCTGGCTGTACACGACGTCGTCGTCGCCCAGGTCCAGGTCCGCCAGCACGTAGTGGTGTCCGCGGTGCTCGACGAACTGCTCCTCCGGGCCCCAGACGAGACGGCGCACCCCGGAGTGCACGCCATCGGCACCGACGACCAGGTCGAAGCGCTCCACCGATCCGCTCCGGAGCGTCACCGTGACGCCCTCGCCGTCGTCGACCATGCGCGAGATGCGATCCCCGAACCGGTAGTCGACGTCGTCCTTCGTCCGCTCGTACAGGACGGTCGCGATCGTGTCCCGGGGGACGTTGAGCTCGCCGGAGCCGAATCCACCGGGCGCGACCCCGATCGTGCGACCGTGCTCGTCGACGATCGCGGCGTCCTCGTCGCGGATGTCGTACTGACGGAGCTCGTCGAGGATCCCCATCTCCCGGAGGACCTGCATGTGGGTCGCGCCCTTGAAGTCGACGGCCTGTCCACCGGGTCGGATGCCGTCGTTCTTCTCGACGACGGTCACGTCGTGGCCGGAGCGGTGCAGCCAGAAGGCGAGGGCGGGACCGGCGATGCTGGCGCCGGAGATCAGGATGCGGGTCATGGGGACTCCTCGTGTCGGTGGGACCACCATCCGCCCGACCACTCACACCCCGCTGACGCGGTACTGACACCGGTGGCGTCCGCGGCGCCAGGCGCCACAGGGAGCCGCGCGCTCCGCCGCGCCGCCTCCGGGAGCACGGTCAGGACTCGTCGTCCGAGATCCACCGCACCCGAGCCCTCACAGCGCGTGCGTCCCGAGCAGCGCCCCGGCCACGTACGTCGCCGCGAGCGCGAGCGCCCCGCCCACCACGACCCGCAACGCCGCACGCCCCCGCCGGGCACCGCCGAGCACCGCACCGGTGGTCCCGGTGAGCGCGAGCGCGACGAGCGACGCCGTCACCGTGACCGGCACCCGCGCGGCTTCCGGAGCGAACAGCATCGCGAGGAACGGCAGCAGGGCCCCGACCGTGAACGTCGCGGCGGAGACCCAGGCGGCACGCCACGGGCTCACGACCTCGTCCTCGGCGTCCCGCAGGGCGGCCTCGGCCCGCCGGCGGCGGACCTCCGGTCGCGCGAGCTCCCGGGCGACCGCCACCGCCACCGACTCCTCGACCCCGAGCGACCGGTAGTGCGCGGCGAGCGCTGGGGCGTCCTCGGCGTCGGCCTCGAGCTTCGCCTGCTCCGCGGCCTGCCCGGTGCGCTGGGCGTCACGCGCGCCGCTCACCGAGATGTACTCGCCGAGCGCCATCGAGATCGCACCGCCGACGAGCGCCGCCGTCCCCGCGGCCACCACCGGCCCCGTGCCCGCTCCCGCGCCGGCGACGCCGACGAGCACGGCCGCCACGGAGACGATGCCGTCGTTCGCGCCGAGCAGTCCGGCGCGGAGCCAGTTGAGTCGCGCGGCGCTGGCGGCGTCGTCGTGCTCCGAGACGGGGAGCGAGAGGTCCGATGCGGTCGACATGGGGGCAATCGAACCACGCTCGTGCGCCGCGCGCCAGCAAGGTGAGGCATGCCTGACCTGGGGTTTCCTGGTGAGGACAGCCTCACCTCACCGGTCCGCGCCGGTCCGCCAGACCCGGGTCGGCCGACCGCTCAGGGCGTGGGGGAAGGAGTCACCGACGGGCCGGAACCCGGCGCTGGCGTAGAGCGCCAGTGCCGGCGCGTTGTCGTCGAGCGCGTGCAGCTCGCACTGCGCGTGCCCGGCCTCGGCCGCGGCCGCCACCGCTGCGGCGAGCAGCCGGCGGCCCAGCCCGTGCCCCTGCGCGGTCGGCGCGACCGCGAGCAGGCTGAGGTACGCGGCGTCGCTCGGGGTGCCACCGGTGCCGGGGGCCGTGACCAGGGCGAAGCCGACCGGTGCTCCGGCGGGGTCGTCCGCCACCACGAGGGCGACACGGTCGGCGGCGAACTTCGTCCGGGCGCGCTCGCGGACCGCCGGCGAGGCGGGCAGACCGTCGCGGTCGGCCACGGCCGCGACCCACAGGTCGACGCAGGCCGCGTCCGCGTCCGCGCCGGTCGCTGTGCGCACGACGAAGGTGGTCCCGATCACCGGACCACCCTACGTCGCACCGTGACCGTCGACGCTCAGACCGCCGCGCGGACCCCCGAGCGGTACTGCGCCGCACGGTGCTCCTCGGGGAGCCGGTCCCCGCGGCCGAACAGCTTCTGGCGCAGGGACCCCGCCACGTACTCCTCCGGGTACGCCCCGCGGGCACGGAGCTCGGGGACGACGAACTCGATGACGTCCTCCCACGTGCCGGGGGTGACCGCGTACGCCAGGTTGAACCCGTCGACGTCGGTCTGCTCCTGGATGTCGATCAGCCGCTGGGCGATGGTCGCCCCCGACCCGACGGCCACCGGCCCGAGTCCACCGATCGCGGTGTGCTCGGCGATGTCCCGGACCGTCCAGTTCGCCCCGTCCTCCCCCGTCGCCGCGGACAGGTTCGCGGCCGTCGACTGGATCGCGTTCGACTCGATGTTCCCGAGCGGCTCGTCGAGGTCGTACTGCGACAGGTCGACGCCCATCCACCCCGAGTTGAGCACGAGCGCGCCCTCGGCCGACGCGTACGACAGGTAGTCGCGGTACTTCGCCTGCGCGGCCTCGTCGGTCTCGTCGGTGATGACGGTCAACAGCGTGTAGACCTTCGCCGCGTACCGGTCGCGGCCGGCGGCCTCGAGGGCGTCGCGGATCTTCCCCACCGTGGCCGCGAGCTGCGGGATCGTCGGCGCACCGACGAAGACGGCCTCGGCGTTCTCCGCAGCGAAACGGATCCCGCGGGGCGATGCGCCCGCCTGGTAGACGACGGGGCTCCGCTGCACGGACGGCTCCGACAGGTGGATGCCGGGCACGTCGAAGTGCGTGCCGTGGTGCTCGATCGGGTGGACCTTCGCCGGGTCGGTGAAGACACCGGTCTCGCGGTCCTCGACGACGGCGTCGTCCTCCCACGACCCCTCCCACAGCTTGTAGAGCACCTCGAGGTACTCGTCGGCCACGTCGTAGCGGTCGTCGTGGCTCAGCTGGTCGGTGTGTCCCATGTTCCGGGCGGCACTCGGCAGGTACCCGGTGACCACGTTCCAGCCGATGCGGCCCTTCGTCAGGTGGTCGAGCGTCGACATGCGCCGCGCGAACGGGTACGGGTGCTCGTACGCGGTCCCCGCAGTGATGCCGAAGCCGAGGTGCTCGGTCACCGCGGCCATCGCCGAGACGAGCAGGATCGGGTCGTTCACCGGCACCTGCGACCCGGTGCGCAGGGCAGCCTCGTTCGTGCCGCCGTACACGTCGTACGTCCCGAGGACGTCGGCGATGAAGATGCCGTCGAAGTGCCCGCGTTCGAGCAACTGCGCCAGGTCCGTCCAGTACGACAGGTCGTTGTAGTGCCGCGAGCGGTCGCGGGGGTGCCGCCACAGTCCGGAGGACTGGTGCGCGACGCAGTTCATGTCGAACGCGTTGAAGCGGATCTGCCGGGGCTCGTTCGTCGTGTCCGTCACGGCGGTGACGCTACGTGCGTCCGGCGCGTCCGTCACGCCTCGTGACGCTCCGTGACACGGCCGGGAGGCCCGCCCCGGCTCCGCCCCGCCACGCACGTCCGGCGGGGTCGCCCGTCGCCCGGTCCGGTCTGACGCGAGCGGCGGGATCAGCCGCCGGACTCGGCGCAGCTGTCGGTGCCGCTCCAGCAGGCGGGTGTGTCGTTGCTGAGGCTCGGGATGTCGGCCCACCGTCCCTGCGGCACCGCGAGCAGCCACGCGGCGACGAGCACGATCGGGACCATCGTGAGCGCGACGAACGCCGGCCAGCGGACGCCGCTGCGCACCGCTGACACGACGGCGACGACGACCAGGACGGGCGTGGCGACCAGCAGCAGCTCGTAGGTCCGGACGTGCGCCGGGGTCTCGTCGGGGCCGTACAGGGTCCACGTGCCCACCACGTTCAGCAGCATGACGACCGGGACGGCGCACGTCAGCAGCGCGGCCGCGACGGCGGTCCGGCCGGAGCGCCGGTGGTCCCGGCCGGGTTGCCGTCCGCCGCCGCGTCCGGCTCCTGCGCGCCCCGCTGCGTCGCCCCGCGCGGCGTCCGCCGCGACCTGGTCCCCCGTGCCCGTCACGCGGCGAGTCTGGCACGGTGGGCCGCCCGGGTGGGGGCGCGGCCGGGACCGGGCCCGATCCGTGACCTCGAGACGACGGAACGTCGGGGCGCCGGGTCAGGCGGCGGTGGCCTCGCGGGCGGCGGCCTCGGCGGCGACCCAGGCGAGCATGCCGCACTTGACCCGCATGACGAACTTCGAGACGCCGTGGAACGCCACGAGGTCCTCGAGGGTGTCCTCGTCGGGCTCCCCCGCGCCACGCGACCGCATCATCGTCCGGAACGCCTCGGTCAGTTCGAGCAGTTCCGAGACGGTGCGCCCGGGTGCCATGTCGGTGAGGACCGATGCCGACGCCATCGAGATCGAACAGCCGTCGCCCTGCCACGCGACTGCGGCGATGCGGTCGGTGCCCGGCTCGAGCCGGATGCTCACGGTGATCTCGTCGCCGCAGGTCGGGTTCCGCTCGAAGTGCGACGCGTCGGCGTCGACGAGCACGGTGTCACCGTGTCGGGCCTTCGCGTGATCGAGGATGACCTGCTGGTAGAGCGAGTCGAGCCCGTTCACGAGGCCGCTCCGAAGTAGCCGCGGATCTCCGCGACGGCCGCGAGGAACCGGTCGACGTCCTCCTCGGTCGTGTACACGTACGTGCTCGCGCGGCTGGTCGCCACGAGGCCGAGGCGACGGTGCAGCGGTTGGGCGCAGTGGTGGCCGGAGCGCACGGCGATGCCCTGCGCGTCGAGGTACTGCGAGACGTCGTGGGCGTGCACGCCGTCGACGTCGAACGCCACGAGCCCGGACCGCGGGACCCCGGCGGGCGGACCGACGACGCGGATGCCGGGCACCGCGGCGAGGCCCTCGAGCATGCGCTGGGCGAGCTGCTCCTCGTGGGCACGGACCCGGTCCGTGCCGATGGCCTGCAGGTACCGGACGGCCTCGGCGAGCGCCACGGCCTGGGACACGGGCTGCGTGCCCGCCTCGAAGCGCTCGGGAGCGGGCATGAACTCGGACGACTCCATCGTCACGGTGGTGATCATCGACCCGCCCGTGCGGAACGGGGGCAGCGCGTCGAGGAGCTCGCCCCGACCCCAGAGCACGCCGATGCCGTTCGGCCCGAGCATCTTGTGCCCGGAGAACGCGGCGAAGTCGACGCCGAGCTGCTGCACGTCGAGCGGACGGTGGGGCGCCGACTGGCAGGCGTCGAGCACGACGAGGGCGCCGTGCTCGTGCGCGGCGGCGACGACCTCCGCCACGGGCGCGATCATGCCGGTGACGTTCGACACGTGCGCGAAGGCGACGGCCCGGGTCCGGTCGGTGATGCGCGAGGTGGCGTCTTCGGCGGTCCACGTGCCGTCGTCGGCGACCGGCACCCAGCGGAGCGTCGCACCGGTCAGGGCCGCGAGCTCCTGCCACGGGACGAGGTTCGCGTGGTGCTCGGCCTCGGTGACGAGGACCTCGTCGCCCGGGCCGATGCGGAAGCGCTCGGCGGCGGCTCCACCGCGACCCCGGCTGGCGTTGGCGATGCCGTACGCCACGAGGTTGAGGGCGTCGGTGGCGTTCGCCGTCCAGACGACCTCCGACGGCGACGCCGCCCCGACGAAGCCGGCGACCGTGGCACGCGCGTCCTCGTAGGCGTCGGTGCTGAGCGCCGCGAGCGTGTGCGCGCCACGGTGCACGGCTGCGTTGTCCTGCTCGAGGAAGCGTCGTTCGGCGTCGAGCACCTGCCGCGGTCGCTCAGCCGTCGCCCCGGAGTCGAGGTAGGCGAGCGGACGCCCGTTCACCTCCTGCTGGAGGATCGGGAAGTCCCGCTTGATCGCGGCGACCTCGGCGTGGGTCAGCGGCTGGTTCGGAGCGAGGACGGTCACCCCACAATCGTGGTCCGTCGCGCCCGCTCCGTCCAATCGCTGTGAGCGGAAGCGCCGGTGCTACTCGTTGCCGATGCGCTTGTCGGCCTGCTCGCGGGCGCCGTCGATCTTGTCGTCGTACTTGCCGCCGGTGGCCTTCTTCACCGCGTCGGCCACGCCACCGAGGATCTTGTCGCTGACGTCCTCGGCCTTCTCGCTCTTCAGGGCGTCCTGGACCTTGCCGTCCTTCAGGAACTCCTGCGCCTTCTTCGTGATGTCGTCGAACCCTGCCACGGGATGCTCCTCAGCTCGTGCGGGGCCCGCTGCCCCGACCTGCGGTCGATGCTAGGCGCGGTCCACGCCCGTGTCCGGACCGGGCGTCGGGACACGGGAGTCGGGCGCGCCTAGGCCATCTGCGCGCTGCGCCGGCGGGCGAGCAGGTACCCGACGGCCACCGAACCGGTGATCGCGAGGAGCGACGGGACGAGGATGTCCGTGCCCTCCTGGGTGAACTCGACGACGAGCACGAGCGCGGTGAACGGCGCCCGCATCGTCGTCGCGAGGAACGCCGCCGCGCCGACGAACGCGAAGGCCGCCAGGTTCGACCCGTCGGCGGGCCAGAGCAGCACCCACAGCCCGCCGAGCGCGGCGCCGGCGGCGGACCCGATGGCGATGGACGGCGTCAGCGTGCCACCGACGGCACCGGCGCCGATGGTCGCCGAGGTCGTGATGGTGCGGATCACGGCGAGGAGCAGCAGGAACACGATCGGCGACAGCCCGGCGAACTCGGGTTCCTCGGTGGTCGCGTTCATCGCCACGAGCCCGAGTGCCCGGCCGTTCCCGAGGATCTCCGGGAACGGCACCGCGATGAGGCCGACCATCGCGAACACGACGGGCAGCACGACGAGCAGGTGCCACCCCTTCGGCGCCATCCCCTGCAGCCGGTTCGTGAGCTTGACGAAGCCGACGCCCGCGAAGCCGAGGAGCGGTCCGACGACGAGCGCCCAGACGAGCAGCGACGGCGACATGTGCATCGCCGGCACGTGGTACAGCACCTCGTCCGGGATCACGAGCCGTGCCGTGAAGGCCGCGATCGCGCTCGTCGCGAACGCCGGAAGCGCGGTCGCGAAGGTCAGCTCGCCGAGCAGGACCTCCACGGCGAACAGCGCGCCGCCGAGCGGGACGTCGTAGACGGCCGCCAGACCGGCTGCCGCGCCGCAGGCGACGAGGATGCGGGTCTCGCGCGCGGTCAGACCGGCGCGCGCCGTGACGAGCTGCGACAGCCAGGCACCGATCTCGCGGGGCGCGACCTCCTTGCCGATGGAGGCGCCGAGCCCGACCGCCAGGATCTGCACGGCGGCGTTGGCGACCGTGGCGAGCGCGGGCATCCGCTTGCCCCCGACGGCGGCGGTCACCGACACGACGGGCTTCGCCCAGCGCCGGATCGCCCACCACGCGACCCCGGTGAGCACGCCGGCCGCGGTGAGCGCGAGGAAGCGGTTCAGCCCCGAGGGCGCGTCCGCCGCCTCGCGGTGCCCGCCGAACGGGTAACCGAACGCCACGAACTGGATCGCCTGCAGTGCGAGCCACACCGAGATGCCCGCGACACCGCCGGCGATGCCCACGAGTGCGGTGATCACGGCGAGCTTGAGGGCCCAGACCGGCGTGGTCGTGCGTGTCGCGTTCCCGGTCTGCGGCATGTCCGGAAGCCTAGCGGCCCGTCGGGGCCGCCCCCGGCCCGGCAGGTGACCGGTGGCCGGACGGGAGGCCCGTGGCGGTGTCGCAACGCGCCTCCCGTCCGGCAGCGGGTCACGTCACGGTCAGACGGCCGTCACGCGGAACGGCACCACGCGGTCGGCCGGCACGAGGGGCGGCTGCAGGCCGACCTGCTCGAGCACGCGGCCGGTGAAGACGCGGTCACCGGACCACCACGCGGGCGCCCGCACGTCGTCGCCCGCACCGACGATCACCGGGTCGACGCGGTACCGCGTGTCGGGGTCGAGGTCGCGGAAGACCACGCGGCCGACGCCGGACACGTCCGAGCGACCGGTGCTGGCGACGAAGAACGCCGCCTGGCGGCGGTCCTCGGCGACCACGCCGTACACGAGCCGCGTCGGGTCGACCTCGTCCACCCGGACGAGCAGACCGCCGTGCAGGAGCGCACGCCACTCCTTGTGCAGCGTGATCCACGACGCGAGCGTGCGTTCCTCGTCCGCGGTGGCCCGGGCGAGGTCCCACTCGATGCCGAGGTGCCCGATCAGGGCGGTGCCCGCACGGAAGGAGACGTCGTGGGAGCGCCCGGTGGTGTGGTTCACGCCGCTGGCGACGTGCGCCCCGAGGAGCTCCGGGGGCAGGAGCTGCTGCGTCCAGCGGTGCATCTGCTGGCGCTCGGAGGGGTCGATGTCGTCGGACACCCACACGCGGTCGGTGTGCTCGATCACGGCGAGGTCGACCCGGGCCCCACCGGACGAGCACGACTCGATCTCGAGCGACGGGAAGCGCTCCTTGAGCGTCGCCATCAGCCGGTACGTCGCGAGGGTCTGCTCGTGCACGGCGGCCCCACCGCCCGGGTGCCCCGCCTCGACGAGGTCGCGGTTGTGGTCCCACTTGACGTAGTCGATGCCGTACTCGCCGATGATCGCCGTCATCCGTTCGAGCACGTACGCGGAGGCCTCGGGGATCGCGAGGTTGAGCACCTGCTGGTCTCGGGAGCGCACGGGCAGCCGACCGTCGGCCTGCATGATCCACTCCGGGTGCGCCCGGGCGAGGTCGCTGTCCTCGTTGACCATCTCCGGCTCGAACCACAGGCCGAACTCCATGCCGAGTGCGCGGACCCGGTCGACGATCGGGCCGAGGCCGTCGGGCCAGACGTCCTCGTCGACGTACCAGTCGCCGAGCCCGGCGTGGTCGTCGCGCCGACCGCGGAACCAGCCGTCGTCGAGCACGTACCGCTCGACCCCGAGCCGGGCAGCGCGCTCGGCGAGGTCGGTCAGCCGCGCGAGGTCGTGGTCGAAGTAGACGGCCTCCCACACGTTGATGGTGACCGGACGCGGGGTCGACGGGTGCTGGGACCGACTGCGCAGCCAGCGGTGGAAGCGCCGGGCCTGGTCGTCGAGGCCGTCACCGTACGCGGCGTAGACCCACGGTCCCTCGTACGACTCGCCCGTCGCGAGCCGGACCTCCCCCGGCAGCAGGAGCTCGCCGCCCCCGGCGACCTG
Organism: Curtobacterium sp. ME26; assembly: GCF_903970945.1. Classification (NCBI taxonomy): domain Bacteria; kingdom Bacillati; phylum Actinomycetota; class Actinomycetes; order Micrococcales; family Microbacteriaceae; genus Curtobacterium; species Curtobacterium sp. ME26. The sequence goes on along the minus strand of NZ_CAJCKG010000004.1, from coordinate 100,560 downwards.
GCGACCGGTGGCGAGCCGCTCGGCGAAGTGCCGGTGGTTGCCGCTCCACGCGGTGTGCACGCCCCAGACCTCGCCGCGGGCGAAGCCGAAGCCGGGCTCCCCGACGCTGAGGACGGTCGCGGCGTCGGCACCCGTCCGACCCTTGCGGCTGTCGCGTTCGTGCGCGCCGACGACGAGGGCGCGACGCTGCGGGGTGCGCTCCTTGCCCCAGTGACCGGCGAAGTCGAGGACCTCGCGGGCGCGGGAGGGCACGGGCAGGGCGACGGTCAGGTCGTCCACCGTGTACACGCCGTCGGCGGCGTTCGTGACCGCCGCGCGGGCACGGACCAGCCCCGACCCGAGCAGCTCGACCGTCACCCGGACGGTCAGTCCCGCGACCGTGTCCTCGGCGTCGGCGACCACGCGGTTCCCGTCGACGTCGAGGGCGGTGACGGTGAAGGCGGGCGACCAGTCGCGACCGTCGCGGTGGCCGGAGAGCCCGGGACGACCCGTCCACCCCCGGTGGGGTTCCGGCAGCAGGGCGAGGCGGACGGGGACGTCGGCCTCGTTGTTCGCCACGACGGCGACGTCGGCGTCCGCGAGCGCGACGAGCTCGTCGTCGGAGAGGGACCCGAGTGCGGCGCCCCAGTGCACGACGGCGGGGAGCGCGTTCGCGCGGCAGTCGAGGACGAGGGAGACACCCCCGGCGGTGAGGTGGACGAGGTCGTGCGAGGTCGGCGTGGTGGTCGGCATCGGTGCTCCGGTCGGCGTCGTTGGCGGTGTCGAGCCTTCCGGTCCGTGCGCGCTGCCGCAACCCGACGCGCGTGGGAGCGGTCAGCCCACGGGGATCAGAACCAGCGCTTGACCTTGAACACCACGAACAGGACCACCGCGAACAGCACCATCGCGAGGATGGACAGCGGGTAGCCCCAGGTCCACGACAGCTCGGGCATGTGCGTGAAGTTCATGCCGTAGATCGCCGCGATGAGCGTCGGCGCGAACAGGATCGCGGCCCAGCCGGAGATGCGCTTCGTGTCGTCGTTCTGCTTCTGCGCCGCGAGCGTCGAGTCGACCGTCAGGGCGTTCTGCAGGAGCTGCCGGAAGGTGTCGAGCCGCTCGACCGTGCGGATGACGTGGTCGAGCACGTCGCGGAACCGACGTTGGAGCTCCACGGGCAGGTGGTACTTCTCGGCACCCCGGTGCAGGTTCTCGATGATGCCGATGAGGGGCCGCGCCGCGCGCTGGAAGTCGACGACCTCGCCGAACAGCTCGTAGATGCGCCGCGACACCCCGGTGACACCGGCGAACAGCTGGTCCTCGATCTGGTTGATGTCCTCCTCGAGCCCGTCGATGACCGGCGCGTAGCCGTCGACGATCGAGTCCATGAGCGCCCAGAGCTGCGCCTGCGGTCCGGCCGTGACCAGACCGGGCTTGCCGCTCATGCGCTGCAGGGCCCGCGGGACGGCGTCGCGGCCGCGCGGGTCGGCCGCGACGACCGCGAGGAAGAAGTCCTGCCCGACGAAGGCGTGCACCTCACCGAACTCCACCTCCTCCGCACCGTCGTGGTAGACCGCCGGCTTGAGGACGGTGAAGAGCGTCGAGCCGTACCGCTCGAGCTTCGGGCGCTGGTGTCCCTCGGCGGCGTCCTCGACCGCGAGCTCGTGCAGACCGAGGGCCACCGCGACGTCGCCGAGCTCCTGGGCGTCCGGCTCGTGCAGCACGATGCACGCGCTGGCGCCCTGCTCGCCGACCAGCCGGAAGGTGTCGTCGAGCGAGGGGCACGCCATCGGCGCGATCCGGTCGACGTAGACGGTGTTGAGCGCGACGGTCACGAGGCCACCGTACGCACCCGTGCGACGCTCCGCTGCCGTCCCCCGCGCTCCTGGACGCCGGCTGCGCGCGCGGCCGGTCGACGTCGTACGGTCGATTTCATCAGCATGCTGACGAACGGAGTGGACATGAGGAAGATCTGGAAGCGCATCGCGATCGCCGTGAGTGCGGTCGTGGCGGTCGTCGGGGCGTTCGTCGGCTCCGGTGCCGCGGGCGGGACCCCGATCCAGGACGCGGCGGGCGGGGCGCTCTCGGCGTCGTCGACGGCCATCGCGCCGGACGGTCCCGCGTTCTCGATCTGGAGCGTCGTCTACGTCGGGCTCATCGCCTACGCGGTGCGGCAGTGCTTCCGGACCGCCGACGACGAGCGGCACGAGCGGCTGTTCGTCCCCGCGGTGCTCTCGCTGCTCCTCAACGCCGCGTGGATCCTGTCGGTGCAGTTCGGGTTCCTGTGGGCGAGCGAGCCGATCATCGTCGCGCTGCTCGCCGTGCTCGCGTGGGCGTTCGTGGTGCTCCGTCGCACCCGTCCGTCGGGCACCGTCGAAGCGGTCGTCACGGACGGCACGTTCGGGCTCTACCTCGGGTGGGTGTGCGTCGCGACGGCGGCGAACACCGCTGCGGTGCTCACGGCCGCGGGCTTCCGGGGCCTCGGGCTCGGGCAGGACGCGTGGGGCGTGCTCGTCGCCGCGGTGGCCGGGCTCGTCGGCGTCGCACTCGCAGTGTGGGGTGGCGGACGCCTGGCCCCGACCGCGGCGCTCGGGTGGGGGCTCGCCTGGGTCGCTGTCGCGCGGCTCGACGGCCCGCTCGTGTCGGTGCCGACCGCCGTGACGTCGGTCGTCGCCGTCGCCGTCGTGGTGGTCACCACGCTCGTGGTCCGCACCCGCACCGGCTGGGCTCGTGCTCGCGCGGGCTCCCCGGCGCGCACGGCGTAGCGGCGTTCCCCGAGGCTCGGCCCGGCGGACACTTTCGCGTCAGGATCTTCGCGAAAGTGTCCGTCCAGCCGAGGCTCGGCCAGGCGCGTAGCGGCGTGCGCGCCGGCGCGTCAGCGGCCCGCCGCCGCCAGGCCGTGGGCAGCGGCGACGGCCTCGTTGACCACGCGACCGGCGTGCACGTTCACGCCCTTCGCGAGCGCCGGGTCGGCGGCGGTCGCCTGCTCCCAGCCCTGGTCCGCGATCGCGATCGCGTACGGCAGCGTCGCGTTCGTCAGCGAGATCGTGCTCGTGCGCGGCACCGCGCCGGGCATGTTCGCCACGCAGTAGTAGACGGCGTCGTGCACGCGGAACGTCGGGTCGTCGTGCGTGGTCGGCCGCGATCCCTCGAAGCAGCCGCCCTGGTCGATCGCGATGTCGACCAGCACCGCCCCCTGGCGCATGTCGGCGACCATGGCGTCGGTGACGAGCTTCGGCGCCGAGGCCCCCGGGATGAGCACCGACCCGATCACCAGGTCCGCGTCGCGCAGGGCGTCCGCGATCGCGTGCGACGAGGACCGCAGCGTCGTGATGCGTCCGTCGAACCGGGCGTCGAGCGCTCGGAGGCGGGGCAGGCTGATGTCGAACACCGTGACCTCGGCACCGAGGCCGAGCGCCATCGTCGCCGCGTGCTCGCCCGCGACGCCGCCTCCGATCACGACGACCCGACCGCGCGGGGTGCCGGGCACGCCGCCGAGCAGCAGGCCGCGACCGCCGTTCGTCCGCATGAGCTGGTGGGCCCCGACCTGCACGGACAGGCGCCCGGCGATCTCCGACATCGGCGAGAGCAGCGGCAGCGACCGGTCGGGCAGCTGCACGGTCTCGTACGCGATCGCGGTCGCGCCTGAGGCCACGAGCGCGTCGGTCAGGGGGCGGTCGGCCGCGAGGTGCAGGTAGGTGAAGAGCACCTGGCCGGGTCGGATCGCATCGTACTCGGACGCCACGGGCTCCTTGACCTTGAGCACGAGGTCGGCGCGCTCCCACACCTCGGCGGCGGTGCCGACGACGGTCGCGCCCGCGGCCCGGTACTCGTCGTCGGCGAAGGACGAGCCGTCCCCCGCTCCGGCCTGGACGAGCACCTCGTGCCCGTGCAGCGTGAGCTCACCCACACCGGCCGGGGTGGCCGCGACGCGGTACTCGTTGTTCTTGACTTCGGTGGGGACGCCGATGAGCATCACGGACTCCTTCGTGGGCGGTGCAGGTCCCTCCCACGATGCGCTCGGGTTCGTGTCGAGCACGTTGCGGCCGAACATCTGCGCAGACCGGCGGCGTTCGGTGCGATGACGTTCGGCACCGGCTCGTCGGTCGCCGGCTCGGCCGAACCGGGTGTCAGCGCGTCCGGAGCGATTCGCTCGGCAGTTCGCCGAACCGCGCGCGGTACGTCGCCGAGAACCGACCGAGGTGCCCGAACCCCCACGACCGAGCGATGTCCGCGACGCTCGTCTCGTCGCGGTCGCCGCGCAGCAGGTCGCCGCGAGCACCGTCGAGCCGGACGCTCCGCAGCAGGTCACCCGGGGTCTGGTCGAGGTGCCGACGGAGCGACTGCTGCAGCCCGCGGGCGCTCAACCCGGCAGCGGCGGCGATCTCCGGGGTGCCGATGGCGTCACGCGCGTGGGCGTGCACGTACTCGAGCGCGCGGCGGAGCCGGTCGTGCTCCGGGCCGTTGCCGTGGACGGACGACTGCCAGCGGTCGCGCCGCGGGAACGCCTCGACCGCGGCGGCGACGAAGGCGTCCGTGATGGTCCGCTGCACGGTCGGTGTCATCCGGTGCTCGACGTCGAGCCACGTCGACGCGTGGGCACGGACGGCGGCCTGCCACGTCCGGATGCCCTCGGCCGTCGGTCGCCGCATCGCCTCGAACGCGAACTCCGGGTCACCGACGGTCGCTCGCACGTGGTCGCGGTCGAGGTGCACGAGGTTCAGGCCGATGTCGCGGTGGTGCAGCTCGTACGCCTCGGCGAAGGGCAGCACCACGGGGACACCCGGCTCGAGGTCGATCGACCGGCCGCCGTGGGTGATCGTGCTCGAGCCCGACCGCAGCCACGCGACGAGGAACTGGTCGTCGACCATGCTCTCCGTCCGGAGGTCGACCAGGAAGCGGGACGACCGCAGCGACATGCGTTCGTCACCCACGCCGGCGAAGTCCCAGTGCGGGCGCTGCCGGGTCCGTCGGACCCGCGGCGTCCGGAAGTCGTAGTCGCCCGTGAAGAAGGCCAGGGCTTCGTCCACGTCGCTGCCGACGAGCCGTCGGAAGTAGCGCGCATCGTCGTGCGACGACCCGTTCGACGGCGCCGACGACGGGGCCGCCGGGCGCGTGGTGTCGGGAGCCGGCTGACCGGTATCGCGAGGAAGCACCATGCACCAGAACGTACGGGCGACCACCGACAAAGTACGTCAGGCCCTGACTCAGGGCTGCAGGATCGCCTGCCCCACGCTCTCGTCGAGGATGAGGTCGGTGATGAGCCCCGCGGCGAGCGCGCCCTTCAGTGAGGCCGCCTTGGACCGCCCGGCCACCACGCACACCCGCCGGGGCGACCGCTTGATCGTGTCGAGGTCCGGCGCCCCCGCGCGGGCGTTCACCCCGATGTCCTTCCACGACCCGTCGGCGCGGTAGAACACCGTCGACACGTCGCCGACGACGCCCGCCTCGGTCAGCTCGTCGCGGTCCGCCGGGTCGAGGTAGCCGCCGGAGTAGACGTGCGAGGGCACCGGGGCCTGCGGCGCGCCGACGCCGAACACCACGAGGTCCATCCGCTCGTGCAGGTCGAGCACCCGGCGGATGGAGCGCTCGCGGAACAGCATCTCCTTCGTCGCCGGGTCGTCGAAGAACGCCGGCACCGGGAACTGCTGCACGAAGGCGCCGTAGGCCTCACCGAACCGACGGAGGATCTCGGACGCGTAGACGATGCCCGTGGTCCGGGTGTTCGCGGCCCCGTTGATCTGCACGACCGTCGAGCCGTGCGTGGTCTTCGGCACGAGGTACCGGCTGACGGCGCTCACGGTCGAGCCCCACGAGATGCCGATCACCATGTTCGACTCGACGTACTGCGTGAGGATCCGTGCGGCGCTCAGGGCGACGCGCTCGAGCCGGTCGACGTCGCTCGTGTGGTCCGGCACCGGTACGACGTGCGCGTGCACGCCGAACCGCGCGCGGATGTTCCGGCTCAGCGCGGCGGCCTGGTCCAGCGGCGAGCGGATCTGGATGTCCACGAGCCCGGTGTCCCTGGCGTACTTCAGCAGGCGCGACACCGAGGAGCGCGACGTCCCCAGCTCGTCGGCGATGGCGTCCATCGTCAGGTCCTGCAGGTAGTACAGGTGTGCGGCGCGCAGCGCCTGCTGGGTCCGCATCGGCTGCGCCGCGTCGCTCATGGGAACCGAGCATGCACGGACGTGCACGGCCTCTGCAACCCCGGTCGCGCCTCCCGGCCGCCCCTGCCCGCCCCGATGCCGTCACCGACAGGTGTGCTGCACGTTCGTGCACGTGAGTTGCCCGACCTCTCACGGAGGCGCACGATCGAAGGCGTCCCACGGAACCGACCCAAGGAAGCGACGCACCATGTCGAAGAAGACGCAGCCCCGGAACACCGTTTCCGCGCTCACCGAGCGCCCGACCGCACAGGTCCTCGTCGTCGGTGGCGGCATCAACGGCATCGCCACCTTCCGCGACCTCGCGCTCCAGGGCGTCGACGTCGTGCTCGTCGAGCGCGGCGACTACGCCGGCGGTGCGTCCGCCGCGTCGAGCCACATGATCCACGGTGGCATCCGCTACCTCGAGAACGGCGAGTTCCGCCTGGTGCGCGAGAGCGTGCAGGAGCGCAACGGCCTCATCCGCATCGCCCCGCACTACGTCAAGCCGCTGCAGACGACGATGCCGATCTTCTCGACGTTCTCCGGCATCATGAACGCCCCGCTGCGCATGCTCACGCACAAGCAGCGCTCCACGAAGGAGCGCGGCGCGATGCTCATCAAGATCGGCATGACGATCTACGACTCCTTCTCCCGCGACGGCGGCTCGGTGCCGAAGCACGTGTTCCGCACGAAGAAGGCCGCGCTCGAGGACATGCCGGCCCTGAACAAGGACCTCAAGTACACCGGCACCTACTACGACGCGTCGGTGCACGAGCCGGAGCGCCTGGCCCTCGACGTGCTCAAGGACGGCCTGGCCGCCGCGCAGGGCACCGGCAGCGCCGCGACCGCCCGCGCCGTCAACTACGTCGAGGCAGCCGGTACCCGCGACGGCGGCGTCGTGCTGCGCGACCGCGAGACCGGCGAGGAGTTCGTCTTCTCGGCCGAGGTCGTCGTGAACGCGTCCGGGCCCTGGACCGACCTGACGAACCAGGCGTTCGGCGGCGAGACCAAGTACATGGGCGGCACGAAGGGCTCCCACATCGTCGTGCAGAACGACGAGCTGCTCGAGGCGACCAAGGGCCGCGAGCTGTTCTTCGAGAACAACGACGGGCGCATCGTCCTCATCTACCCGCTCAAGGGCCGCGTGCTCATCGGGACGACGGACATCGACGCCGACCCGTCGAAGCCCGTCACCACGACCGAGGAGGAGATCGACTACTTCTTCGGCCTGGTCAAGCACGTCTTCCCGCAGATCGAGGTCACCCGCGACCACATCGTCTACAGCTACTCGGGCATCCGGCCGCTCCCCCGTCACGAGGACACCGCCCCCGGCTTCGTCTCCCGGGACTACCGGATCGTCGACACCCCGATCGCGGGCCTGCCGTCGACCACCGTGCTGTCGCTCGTCGGCGGCAAGTGGACGACGTTCCGTGCCCTCGCGGCGCACCTGTCGAGTGACGTCACGACGAAGCTCGGCGTGGCCCGGAAGGTCGACACGACCGGCATGCCGATCGGCGGCGGCAAGGACTTCCCGACCACGGACGCCCAGCGTGCCCTGTGGATCAAGTCGCACCGCGACGGCCTCGACGAGCAGCTCGTCGACGGTCTGCTCGAGCGCTACGGCACCCGTGCCGCCGAGGTCGTGGACGTCCTGACCGACGGCCCGGTCGAGGCGCTCGAGTCGGACCCGTCGCTCACCCGCGCCGAGGTCGCCTACTTCGCCGAGCACGAGCAGGCGGTCCACCTGGTGGACGTGGTGCTGCGACGCACGAACCTCGCGTTCGTCGGTGGCGTGACGATCGACCTGCTCGACGAGCTCGCTGACGTCATGGCCGGGTCGCTCGGCTGGACCACCGAGGAGCGCGCGGACGAGGTCCAGCGCACCCTCGACGTGCTGCGCGAGTCGCACGGTGTGGTCGTCCCGCTGCACACGGCGGCGCAGCCCGCGTAGTCCCCACGCAACCGGACGGGAGGCGCGGTGCCGGCTGGCACCGCGCCTCCCGTCCGTCACGTGGTCGGGTCAGAAGCGCTCGCCGGTCGGGTCCTGCGCCGTCCGGTCGATCAGCTCGTCGCCGCCGACCGGCTCGCCCTCCCAGTCGACCAGGCGCCAGCCGTCCTCGAAGGAGCCCTCGACCTCGACGATGCCGGTGTTCTCCAGGTGGCGCTGCGTCCCGAACTCGTCCGGGGTGTTCTGCGCGACGGCGCTCGCCCACGTCCGGATCGCGGCACCGTGGCTGAACGCCGCGGCGACGCCGACCCCGGAGGCGACGACGTGCCGCACCGCCTCGTCGTACCGGGCGAAGAACTCCTCGCCGCTCTCGGCGCCGGGCATCCGGCTGGCACGGTCGCCGGCCGACCACCCGTGCACGGTCGAGATGTACATCTGCACCGACGTCCGGTCGTGCTTGCCCTGCAGGTCGCCGGCCTCGATCTCCCGGAGCCCGGGCAGCACCTCCGGCTCGAGCCCGAGTGCGGCGGCGAGGGGTGCGGCGGTGACCTGCGTCCGGACCATCGAGGAGACGAAGAGCCGCTCGATCCCCCGGTCGGCCAGGGCTGCCGGCAGCGCGTCGGCCTGCCGCTGCCCGAGCTCGGTCAGCCCGGGGCCGGGCACCTCGGCGTCGAGGACGCCGTTCACGTTGGCGGGGGTCTGGCCGTGGCGGATGAGCAGCAGTCGCATGCGCCCACCCTACGGACGCCCGGTGACCTCGCTCCTGAGGGCGGTGGTCGTGACCCGGTGACGGACGGGGACGCCGTCACCCCAGGGTGTCGAGCAGGGCGCGCGCGGTCGCCGCGTCGGTGACGAGCTCGTTCACCATGCCGGCGCGCACGGCACCGACGATGCTCGTCACCTTGGCCGCGCCGACCGCGACGCCCACGGCGTGCGGGACCCCGGCCAGGACCTCCCGCGAGGTCCGGACCATCCGCTCGCTGCCGGGGAACTCGACCGGTGACCCGTCGGGCGCGAAGAAGTTGAGGCACACGTCACCGGCGGCCTCGTGCAGCACGGCGTCGTCCACGGGCAGCCCGGTGGCGAACGCCTCGCGGGTGAGGACGGGGGCACCGATGCCCAGGAACGCCCCCTTCGCGCGGCCCCACAGCCCGACGACGTGCTGGAACGCCGGGTCCTCGTCGAGGGTCGCCCGCATCGCCGCGGACGGCAGCGCCTGGGCGAACAGGAACGCCGGGATCGCCCCGGAACGCTGCGCTGCCGCCCGGGTGATCTCGTTCGTCTGGAACCAGGGCGTCGGGTCCGCCTGGCCCCCGACGGTCGGTACGAGCTGCACGCCCGTGAGCGGCGGCATGCCCGCGTGCGCGACGTCGGAGACCGTCCGGCCGGAGGACATCAGGACCGCGTCCCCGGGCACGAGCCCCATCCCCTCGACCGCGGTCGCGATCGGGCCGGCCAGGTCCGCGCCGAGGGTCGCCTGGTGGGTGACCGCCGCCAGGTGCACGGCGCGGAGTCCGAGCACGACCTGCAGGCGCTCGGCGAGGGCCACCGTCTCGTCCTGGAAGGGGTCGACGACCTCGATCCGGACGAGCCCGGCGCGCCGCGCCTCGGACACGAGTCGGCTGACGGTCGGCCGGGACACCCCGAGCCGCTCGGCGATCTCGCCCTGCGTGGCGTCCTCGAGGTAGTACATCCGCGCCGCCTGGTAGACGGTGTCGAGCGGGAAGCGGCCCCTGGCCCCCTCCGTCGCGGTCGTGCTCTCGGAGGACATGCGGCGGGACCCTTCACCTCGGTCGGACACCGCCGATCGTAGTCGGCAGGGCTCAGCGGATCGTGTACCCGCCGTCGACCCGGAGGTCGGCGCCGTTCACCATCGCGGCGGCGTCGCTCGCCAGGAACAGGACTGCCGCCGCGACCTCGGCCGGGGTCGCGAAGCGTCCGGTCGGGATCTCGTCCTGGTGCCGCACCCCGGCCTCGTTCGCCCACGCCGCGCGCCCCAGGTCGGTGAGCACGACGGTCGGCGACACCGTGTTGACGGTCACCCCGCGACCGCCCCACTCGAGCGCCAGCACGCGGGTGAGCCCGAGCACGCCGGCCTTCGACGCGCAGTACGCCGCGTGCCGGTCGAGCCCGACGTGGGCGGCCTGCGAGGCGATGTTCACGATCCGGCCCCGACCCGCCGCCAGCATGTGCCGACCGACGGCCTGCGCGAGCCGGAAGGTCCCGGTCAGGTTCACGTCGAGCGTCCGTGCCCAGGCGTCGGCCCCCAGGTCCTCGGCGGCGTCCAGCGCCACGATGCCGGCGCAGTTGACGAGCACGTCGACGGTGCCGGTCTCGTCGACCACCGCGGTGACCGTCCGTCCGACCGAGCCGTCGTCGGTGACGTCGCACGCGAGGCCGAGGTGTGGTGCCCCGTCCCCGGTCGGCGGGAGGTCGGCGGCCGCGGACGAGGCGGCGTCGGCGCGGACGTCGACGATCGCGACCCGGGCACCGCGTCCGGCGGCGGCCCGGGCGATCGCGTTGCCGATGCCGGACGCCCCGCCCGTCACCAGGACGGTGCGACCGGTGAGGTCGTTCGTGAGGTCGACGTCGGCGGGACCCGGACGGAGGGCTGAGGTGTGGTCTGCAGTCATGTCGGGAACGGTAGCAGTACGTGACATTGTGCATTGATGTACTCCCGTTGTACGGTCGGACCGTCCTCGTTCCGAGGGCGTCCAGCTGACCGACGGAGGACCAGCCCGTGTCGACGACGACCCGCACCAGACCGACCACGACCACCACCGCCGGGGCGACCGCCACCGGACGCACGTCCACCGCCCGAGCGACCGAGGGCCGACTGGACCGGATGGGCATCCCCCGCCCGCTCGCCCTCGGCTTCGTCGCCGTCCTGCTCTTCATGACGGGGGTCGGGGTCGAGTCGAACTTCGTCGTGCCGCACGTGGTCGCGGTCCTCGGCAGCCCCGAGACCACCGTCGCGGCGATCGTCACCTGCTCCAGCCTCGCCGCCCTCGTCGGGTCGTACCTCTCGGGCGCCCTGTCCGACCTGGTCGGGCCGCGGCGGGTGATGGTCGTCGGCTTCGTCGCCTGGGTCGTGCCGGAGGTGCTGTTCCTCGTGGCGCTCGGCACCGGCAGCGTGCCGTTCGCCGCGGTCGCGTACACCGCCCGCGGCCTGGGCTACCCCCTGTTCGCCTTCGCGTTCCTGGTCTGGGTCGGCATCACCACGCCGCCGCAGCGGAACGGCGCGGCGGTCGGCTGGTTCTACGTCGCCTTCACCGGCGGCCTGCCGACGCTCGGCTCGCTCTTCGCGATCGGGGCGATCCCGGCGCTCGGCGGCGGCACGGTCGGCGAGACCGGGGCGATGGCGGCCTCCGTCGTCCTGGTCACCGCCGGGTTCCTCGTCGTGCTGTTCGGCGTCCGCTTGCCGAACGGCTCCGCGCGCCTCGCCCCCGCGGACGAGAGCACCTGGCGCGTGCTGACGAGCGGCATCCGACTCCTCGCGACACGACCGCGGATCCTGATGGGGTTCGTCGTCCGGCTGATCGACACCGCACCCGAGTTCGGCATGTTCGTCGTCCTGCCCGCCGTGATCGCCGACGAGCGCGGGTGGGGCCAGCAGCGGTGGCTGCTCATGACCGTCTGCGTCTACGCCACGAACATCCTCGTGAACGCGCTGTTCGGCTGGGTCGGCGACCGGATCGGCTGGCAGCGCACCGTCCGGTGGTTCGGCGTCGTCGGCTCCGCCGCGGGCCTGCTCGCATGGTGGTACGTCCCGCAGCTCGTGCCGGCCGGGTCCGACTGGGGCTACGTGCTCTCGGTCGTGGCGGGGTGCGTCTTCGGCTGCATGCTCGCCGGGTTCGTGCCGATGGGCGCGATCATGCCCGCGCTCGCCCCCGGGCACGAGGGCGCGGCCATGGCGGTGTACACGACGGCGGCGGGCGGTGCGGCGTTCGTCGGCACCGCGGTCGTGGCGGTCGTGCTCGCCCTGGGCGGCGGTGGCGAGGCGGTGACGTGGACGTTCGTCGGCCTCTACGCCTGCGCCTTCGCGATGGTCCACTTCCTCGTCGTGCCGCAGGACGGAGGGCACCGCGCCGCCCACTGACCGCCGACCACCACCGCGCCACCGCGCCACCGCGCCACCGCGCCACCGACCCCGACCACCCAGCCCCGACAACGGAGGACCCCAGCACCATGACCACCATCCACGACGCTCCCGAGGAGTTCGCCGAGGACCAGCTCGCCGGCTGGACCGCGCTGTACGCCGACCGCGTCCGCCCCGTCCACGGCGGCGTCGTCGCCCTGCCCACCGCCGGCGCCGAACCGCAGGTGGCCGTCGTCGTCGGCGGCGGCTCCGGCCACTACCCGGCCTTCTGCGGGCTCGTCGGCCCGGGCCTGGCGACCGGCGCCGTCGTCGGCAACGTCTTCACCTCACCGTCCGCCGCACAGGTCTGGTCCGTCGCCCGGGCCGCCGACCAGGGACGCGGCGTCGTCCTGGCCTTCGGCAACTACGCCGGCGACCGGATGAACTTCGGGCTCGCGGCCGAGCGGCTCCGCGCCGAGGGCATCGACACCCGGATCGTCACCGTGACCGACGACGTCGCCTCGGCCGCGGACCCCGCCGACCGACGCGGGATCGCGGGGACCCTCGCGGTGTCCAAGGCCATGGGCGCCGCGGCCGCCGCAGGGGCACCGATCGACGAGGTCGAGCGGACCGGCCGACGCTGCAACGCCGCGACCCGGACGATCGGCGTCGCGGCCTCCGGCTGCACCCTGCCCGGCGCGGACCGGCCGCTGTTCCGCGTGCCGGACGGGCACCTCGGGCTCGGTCTCGGGATCCACGGCGAGCCGGGCATCCGCGACGTCCCGCTGCTCTCCGCGACCGCGCTCGCGGCCCTGCTCGTCGACCGGCTCCTCGACGAGCGTCCGGCCGGCGCCGGCACGCGGGTCGCGCCGGTGCTCAACGGCCTCGGCGACACGACGCAGGAGGAGCTCTTCCTCCTGTGGGGCCGGGTACTCCCCCTGCTCGTTGCCGCCGGCCTCGAGGTCGTCGAGCCCGAGGTCGGCAACGTCGTCACGAGCCTGGACATGGGCGGGTGCTCCCTCACCCTGCAGTGGCTCGACGACGACCTCGAGCGCCTGTGGCGGGCGGACGCCTACGCACCGGGCTACCGCAAGGTGGCGGCGCCGGTCGCCGCGCTCGTGCCGGCCACGGCGGTGGCCGAGGCCGCTGCGGAGGCGACAGTCGCGCCGGAGGCGAGCGCCGCCTCCCGGACGGCCGCCGGAGCCGCACGCGCCGCGGTGGTGGCGATGGACGAGCTGCTGCGCGACGCCGAGGAGACGCTCGGTCGCATCGACGCGGTCGCCGGCGACGGCGACCACGGTCGCGGCATGGTGAAGGGGGTGGGTGCGGCCCGACGGGCGGTCGAGCAGACCGGCCGGGAGGCAGGGGTCGCCTTCGTCCTCGGCCGCGCCGGTGAGGCGTGGGCCGCCTCCGCCGGCGGCACGTCCGGGGTGCTCTGGGGTGCCGCGCTCGAGGCGTTCGGTCGGTCGCTCGGCGACGCTGCGGATCGCCTCACGGCGGCCGACGTCGTCGACGCGGCGCAGGCGTTCGCCGACGCGATCGTGCACCTCGGCGGTGCGCAGCGCGGCGACAAGACGCTGCTCGACGCGCTCCTGCCGTTCGTGGACGCGCTGCGTGCCGCCGTGGGGTCGGGCGCGCGACTGGACGAGGCGTGGCGGACGGCCGCCGCGGTCGCCGTCGAGCAGGCGGCCGCCACCGCCGGGCTCACGCCGCGTGTGGGCCGGGCACGGCCCCTCGCCGAGAAGAGCGTCGGCACCCCGGACGCGGGTGCGACGTCGATGGGGATGGTGCTCACGTGCGTCGGCGAGGTGCTCGCCGCGCGCGTGGACGACCGGGAAGGGGTGACGGCATGACGTTCCGTCTGGTGATCGGGTCGGACGACGCGGGGTTCGACCACAAGGAGGTCCTCCGACGCGACCTCGAGGCCGACGACCGCGTGGCGAGCGTGGTCGACGTGGGCGTGGACGCCGACGGGCACACGGCGTACCCGCACGTCGCCGTCGAGGCCGCGCGCATGGTGGCCGACGGCCGGGCCGACCGGGCGCTCCTGGTCTGCGGGACGGGTCTCGGCGTGGCCATCGCCGCGAACAAGGTGCCCGGCATCCGTGCGGTGACGGCGCACGACCCGTTCTCGGTCGAGCGGTCCGTGCTGTCGAACGACGCGCAGGTGCTCTGCCTCGGCCAGCGCGTGGTCGGCGTCGAGCTGGCGCGGCGACTCGTGCGCGAGTGGCTCGGGTACACGTTCGATCCCGCCTCGCCGAGCGCCGAGAAGGTCCGGGCGATCTGCGCCTACGAGGGAGGGGTGCCCGAGGAGCTGCCCTGACGGTCGATCCCCAGCCGGTCGATCCCCAGCCGGTCGATCCCCAGCCGGTTGTCGGCTGCCGGACGTACGGTTCCCTCGTCCCGAAGCTCCTCCCGGAGGGAACCCGATGAAGAAGTCAGCCTGGCTGCCCGCAGTCATCGCACCGGTCGTCGTGGCCGGTGCCGTCGCCGCGCCGGTGATCGCGAACGCCGCCGCCGACCCGATCGCGGGGAAGGACCCCAGCGCGGCAGCCGTCCTGGCGAGCGTGGCCTCGTCGCGAGACGCGCAGTACTCCGGTCAGCTGGCGCAGACGAGCGACCTCGGGCTCCCCGAGCTCCCGTCGGGCAGCGGTGGTTCGTCGCTGGAGGGCGACGCCTCGGACGTGCTCGACCTGCTGACCGCGTCGCACACCGCCCGCGTCTACGTGGACGGTGCCGACCGGCAGCGGTTCCAGCTCACCCAGCAGCTGGCCGAGCAGGACGTCGTGCGGAACGGCTCGGACGTCTGGACGTGGGACTCGAAGGAGCGCAAGGCCGTGCACGTCACGCTGCCCGCCGGCTCCGACGTGCCGCAGACCGGCACCACGACGCCCGCCGACGCCGCGGAGCGCGCGATCGCCGCGATCACGCCGAGCACCCGGGTGTCCGACCCGACGGCGGTCCGCGTGGCCGGGCACGCCGCGTGGCAGGTCACGCTGACCCCGCGGTCGTCGGACACGCTCGTCGGCACCGTCCGGCTCGCGGTCGACCAGCAGACCGGACTGCCGCTGCGCGTGACCGTGACGGCCGCAGGACAGCAGGACCCCGCGTTCCAGGTCGGCTTCACGAGCCTCGACTACGGCGCACCCGCGGCCCGGCTGTTCGACTTCACGCCGCCCTCGGGTGCCGAGGTCAGCACGCAGGACCTCTCGGAGCGGGGCGGCCACCACGGTGGCACGGGGCACGACGGCGCGACGCACCGCGGTGCCGAGCCGGCCGTCACCGGCTCCGGGTGGGACACCGTCGTCGAGTTCCCGGCGGGGACGGCAGGTCGCCCGACCGCCGACACCGACGCGACCGCGCTGCTCGACCAGCTGACGAAGTCGGTCGACGGCGGACGTGCCGTGCAGACGTCGCTGGTGTCGGTCTACCTGACCGACGACGGCCGGGTCCTGGCCGGTGCCGTCCCGGTGTCCGCCCTGGTCGCCGCCGCGAAGTGACGGCGGAGGCGGGCCAGGACCGGCACGACGACGACCCGGCGCCGCAGCCGGCGGTCCGCACCGCGTCGCTCGTCAAGGTCTTCCGGAAGCAACGCGCCGTCGACGGCATCGACCTGACGGTCCCCCGCGGTTCGGTCTTCGGGTTCCTCGGACCGAACGGCTCGGGCAAGACCACGACGATCCGGATGCTGCTCGGGCTGTCCTCGGCGACGAGCGGCACGATCGAGCTGCTCGGGCGTCCGATGCCGGCGGCCCTGCACGACGTGCTCCCCCGGGTCGGGGCGCTCGTCGAGGGACCGGCGTTCTACCCGTACCTCTCGGGTCGCGCGAACCTGCAGCGCTTCGACGCGGCCGACCCGACCTCGGACCCGCGCACGCGCCGTGACCGCGTCGCCACGGCGCTGGAGCGCGTCGGCCTCACGCACGCCGCGGACAAGAAGGCGCACGCGTACTCGCTCGGCATGAAGCAGCGCCTGGGGCTGGCGAACGCGCTGCTGGCGCCCCGCGACCTGCTCGTGCTCGACGAGCCCACGAACGGCCTCGACCCGCAGGGCACCCGCGAGGTCCGGAACCTCATCCGGTCCCTCGCCGACGACGGCACCACGGTGTTCGTCTCGAGCCACCTGCTCGCCGAGATCGAGCAGGTCTGCACCCACGCGGCGGTGATGCGCAGCGGGCGGCTCGTGGCACAGGGCTCCCTCGACGAGCTCCGCGCCACGGGCGGCCGCACCGTGACCGTCCGCACGCCGGACGTCGGCGCGGCCGGAGCCGTGCTCGCGCGGCTCGGGCTCGCGCCGCGTCGCGACGCCGGGGTGGACACGCTCGTCGCCGACCTGCCCGCCGACGTGGAGCCCGAGGCGGTGACCGCAGCACTCGTGCGGGCCGACGTGCGGGTGCGGGGCCTGAGCGTCGGCGGCGGCACCCTCGAGGACCTGTTCGTCGCGCTCACCGGAGAGGGGTTCGATGTCGCAGCCTGACGTCGTCCGACGCCCGTCCCGCCCGTTCGCCCTGCTCGGCTCGGAGCTCGCGCTGGTGTTCCGGCGGCGCCGCACCTGGGCGATGCTCGGCGCGCTGGCCCTCGTGCCGGTGCTCATCGCGATCGCGGTGCGGCTGACCACCGACCGGGACGCCGGCGGGCCGGCGTTCCTCGGCGACATCACGAACAACGGCCTGTTCGTGGCGTTCACCGCGCTCACGGTGTCCATCCCGCTGTTCCTGCCGCTCGTGGTCGGGGTCGTCGCGGGTGACACGGTCGCGGGCGAGGCCTCGCACGGCACGATCCGGTACCTGCTCGTCGCACCGACCGGACGGGTGCGCTTCATCCTCGTCAAGTACGCCGGAGCGGTCGCCTTCTGCCTGGCGGCGACGCTCCTGGTCGTGCTGGTCGGCGCGGCGATCGGGGCCGTGCTGTTCCCGATCGGACCGGTCACGCTGCTCTCGGGCACGCAGGTCGGCGGGTGGTCGTACGCCGGACGGGCCGTCCTGCTCGCGCTCTACGTGACCCTGTCGATGCTCGGGCTGGCCGCGATCGGCCTGTTCGCGTCGACGCTGACGACCGTGCCCGTCGGGGCGATGGCGGCGACGGTGGTGCTCGCCGGGGTGTCCCAGGTGCTGGACCAGCTCCCCCAGCTCGACTGGCTCCACCCGTTCCTGTTCTCGCACCTGTGGCTCGGCTTCGGCGACCTGCTCCGCGACCCGATCTCCTTCGACTCGTTCGGGTCGAACGCCGTGCTGCAGCTCGGGTACGTCGCGGTGTTCGGCGCCCTGGCGTACGGCCGGTTCGCCACGAAGGACGTCCTGAGCTGACGCGACGGGGCCGTCCCGACGACGGCCCCGGCGTCTCGTGGGACAACGGGGCCGTCCGTCGGCCGGACGCCGGTCAGGCCGACGGGCTCGCCGACCCGCCCGCCATCGTCTCGGTGTCCGACCCGCGTTGCTCGGCGTACCGGTCGCGCAGGTCGCGGGCCTTCTCCGAGCGGTACCAGTCGAGGCGCGCTCCGGTCTCGACCGTCTGCATGCCGATGACGACCTTGCCGCGGGAGCGCATCTCGGCGAGGTCCTCGTACGCGTCGACGATGTACTCGAACGGGTAGAACCCCGAGATGAGCACCTGCACGCGACGGTCCTGCACGGCCTTCGCGAGCATGGTCAGCAGGTCGCGGGCCTCCTCGTCCTCGGCGGGTGCGCGGAGGAAGCGGATCTCGACGTCGCGGCGGTCCTCCGAGGAGACGACGCGTTCCGCGGGCACGCCGAGCCGGGCCGCGAGACCGGTCTCACGGTCGCCACCGTGGTTGTCGATGAAGGCCGTGATCGGGCGACCGTCGGCGATCGAGCGGATGCGGTCCTCCTCGCCGTCGCCGTAGGCCACCGGGAGTGTGCCGATCTGCCGCAGGTAGTCGTGGTTCCGCGGGCTGCCGAGAGCGATGACGGTCGCTCCGGCGTCGTGGGCGAGCTGGCACTCGATGTGCCCGACCCCGCCCGCCGCCGCCGTGATGACCACGGTGTCCTCCGGCCCCAGGCGGAGCCCGCGGACGATCGTCGCGGCGGTGGCGCCGGCGAGGTAGAGGCCGCCGGCGACCTCCCACCCGACGTGCTCGGGCTTCTTCACGACCGCGCCGCGCGGGACGCGGATCCAGGTCGCGTGCGCACCGCCCTCGGGCGCGTGGCCCATGACCTCGTCGCCGACCTTGAGGTCGCGCACCTCCTTGCCGCGGGCACGGACGATGCCGGCGAAGTCGACGCCCTGGTGCGCCGGGAACGTCAGGTCGACGTGGTCGCGGAGCTTCCCCTCGCGGAGGAACCGCTCGACGTGGTTGAGACCGGCGGCGACGACCTCGACGACCACGTCGCCGGGGCCGGGTTCGGGACGTTCCTGCGGGACGAGGTCGACGACGTCGAACCCGCCGTACCGGTCGTACTGCACTGCACTACCGACGCGCATGGGTGGCTCCTTCCGTGGGCATGGCTCCGGTGTACTCGTGACCCCGGGGCGGTGTCCGTGAGCCAGGGGTACCTAGCGGGAGCCCTTCGAGCAGGTCTGCTCCGCCGCACTCTGCCCGGTGATCGTCGACGGCAGTGCGGTCGGCGTGCCCGGGGCGGGAGCGGACGACGCCGGGGTCGACGCCGCCGGGGTGCCGCCACCCGACGCTGTCGTGCCGTCCGCCGGAGCGCTCGACGCCGGAGCGTCCGGAGCCGGAGCAGCCGGGGCGGCGGACGAGCCCGGCGCGGCGGCGTCCGGTGCCGCGACGGCGCCGCGTCCGATCGAGCCGTCGGCGAGCTGCGTGCGCCGGTCGTCCTGCAGCGCGGTGTTGAGCAGGTGCGCGGCGTCCTGCTCGACCACCAGGCGGTTGCGGTCGTCCGGGTCGTCGGCGGTGGGGTACTGCACGAGCAGCATGTCCGAGGTGTCGGTGTCCCGCAGCGCCGCCGCGAGGGACACGAGGGTGTTCGTCCGGTTCAGCCCCTCGGAGAGCGTCATGCTCGACGTCGCCGCCGACGCGAACCGGAACAGCGTGACCGGGTTGGCGAGGGCGTCCTCGTCGGTGAGCTTGCGGAGCATCGCCGAGAGGAACACCTGCTGGTTGCTGATCCGCGCGAGGTCGCTGCCGTCGTCGACACCGTGGCGGGTGCGGAGGAACGCGAGCGCCTCGTCGCCCTGGAGCGCGACCTCACCGGCGGGCAGGTTCAGGAACGAGCCGTCCGAGATCGGCTTCGCGAGGCAGACCGTCACCCCGCCGAGCGCGTTGCTCATCGAGATCACGCCGTCGAAGGTGACGAGCCCCGCGTACGGGATCGTCAGACCGGTCAGGTTCTCCACGGTGCGGACCACGCAGGCGACGCCGCCGTTCGGCCCGCCCTGGGCGAGCGCGGTGTTGAACATCGCCTTCGGCTGCGCCGGGCTCACCGCGCCGGTGTCGGGATCCGTGCACGACGGGATCGGCACCATCGTGTCCCGCGGGAACGACACCGCCGTCACCTGCGAGTGGTCCTCGCTGATGTGGACGAGCATCGTGACGTCGTTGCGGGCGCCCTCGGTGTCCTCCGGTTCGGCGTCCTGGCCGACACGCGTGTCCGAACCGATGAGCAGGATGTTCGCGCCGCCCTGGATCGCGTTGATGTCCTGGCGCGCCGCCCGGGCCTGGTCGCCGGGACCGAGCTCGACCGTGGCGATGTTGCCCCGGAGGTCGTTCGCGGCGATGGCCGCGACGCTGCCGACGCTGACCAGGGCGACGACCGCGGCGGTGCCGACGACGCCGAGGAGCGTCGCGACCGGTCGGCTGCGCCGCAGCTTCCCGTGGCGTACTCCGCTGCCCGTGCGACGCTGCGGTCCCCGTGCACTCGCGGCCACCGTGTCCCCCTGTCCTGGTCGCTCCGACGCTACCGGAGGGCTCCGCGCGCCTCTGCCCCCAACCCGGGGCGCGGCGGCGGGAGGCGACGACCGTCGGACGGGAGGCCGCCGGAGCGTCACGGCCTGCCCGCCTGCGCGGCGATGCGCGCGACCGTCTCGCGGTCCAGCACGAACGCGATCGGGTCGCTGTCCGGGCGCGGGACGCGGACCGGCGTCGACCAGACCGAGCCGTCCGTCGCGACGTCCACCACCAGCGCGCCCGCCGCCACGTGGGCGGACTCCTCGTCGTACGGCCCGACGACGTCCGTGTCGTTGGCGACGCCGGGGGCGACGAGCACGGGGACGCCGGCGAGAGACCCGACCGCGTGGTGGTGCTGGTGGCCGCCGAGCACGACCCGGACGTCGGACCCGTCGAGGAGCGCGGCGAGGTGCTCGGGGTCCTGCAGGCGGAGGGCCTCGTGCAGGAGCGTCGGGGACGGCACCGGGGGGTGGTGCAGGACGACGAGCGTGCCGTGCGGCACCGGGTCCCCGGTGAGCGCTGCCTGCAGCCGTTCGGCCGCGGTCTCGCTGACCTCGCCGTACCCGGCGCCGGGAACGCTCGTGTCGACCGTGACGATGCGGAACCCCGCGACGGTCGACCAGCCCGAGACGGGGACGCTCGGCGGCAGGTACTCCATGGTGTGCGCGAGCGGACGACCGCCCTCGCCGAGGACGTGCCCGTTCGCGAACACCTGGCGGAACCCCTCGCGGAGGTCGTGGTTCCCCGGCACGACGACGAACGCGGCACTGTGTCGCTCCGCCCAGCCGCCGACGCGTTCGCGGACCGTCCGGTACGACTCGACGCTGCCGTCCTCGGACACGTCGCCCGAGATCACGACGAGACCGACCCCCGGCACGCCCTCGACGTGGGCGAGGACGGCGTCGAGCGCGGCGGTGGTGTCGACCGACCCCTGGTGCAGGGCGCCGTCACCGGTCAGGTGCGTGTCGGACAGGTGGAGGATGCGGAGGGTTCCGGCTGCGGGCGGCTGCATGCGGCACACGGTAGCGACGCCGGTCGTCCACGGTCTGGACGGCGCGTTAGCGTTGCCTGGTGACCGACGCCCCGATCGACCTGCGCTCCGACACCGTCACCCGCCCGACCCCGGCGATGCGCCGGGCGATGGCCGAGGCCGAGGTCGGCGACGACGTCTTCGGCGAGGACCCGGAGACGAACGCCCTCGAGCGGGAGGTCGCGGACCTGCTCGGGCACGAGGCCGGGCTCTTCACCCCCACCGGCTCCATGGCGAACCAGCTCGGGCTGCGGCTGCACGTCGCCCCCGGGGAGGAACTGCTGGCCGACGTCCGCGCCCACGTGGTGCGGGCGGAGCTCGGTGCGGCCGCCGTGTTCTCCGGCATAACCACGCGGACCTGGCCGTCCGAGCGCGGACGGCTCGTCGCCGCGGCGGTGGCCGAGGTCGCGGAGCCGAACGCCGGGGCGTACAGCGTGTCGACGACGGCGATCGCGATCGAGAACACGCACAACTTCGGCGGCGGCACCGTCCAACCCCGCGACGAGGTCACGGCGGTGCAGGCCTTCGCCCGCGAGCACGGCATCGCGGTGCACCTCGACGGTGCCCGGCTCTGGAACGCACACGTCGCGTCCGGGGTCCCCCTCCGCGAGCTCGCCGACGGCTTCGACACCGTGTCCGTCTGCCTGTCGAAGGGCCTCGGCGCACCGGTCGGCTCGGTGCTCGTCGGTTCCCGCGAGCACGTCGCCGCCGCCCGGACCTGGCGGAAGCGGTACGGCGGCGGCATGCGGCAGACCGGCTTCCTCGCGGCCGCCGGCCGGTACGCGCTGCAGCACCACGTCGAGCGGCTCGCCGAGGACCACACCAACGCGCGGGTGCTCGCGGCGGCGCTCGGCGTCGACCCGGCGACGGTCGACACGAACATCGTGTTCGCGGACGTGGCCGACCCCGCGGCCTTCGTCACGGCGGCGGCGGAGCAGGGTGTCCGGGTCATGCAGCTCGGGCCGCGGAGCGTCCGGCTCGTGACGCACCTCGACGTCAGTGCCGAGGACACGGCCCGGGCCGCCGAGGTCCTGGCGGCGATCCCGCGCTGACCCCCGGCGGCCGCCGTGGACGGACGGCCCTCCGGCCTGCACGTGACGACGTCTACCGGTAGACGTCGCGACGGTGGCCGATCGGCAGCACCAGGACGACCAGGCGGTCGTCGACGACCTCGTACACGATGCGGTGATCGCCGACCCGGACACGGAGCTCCCCCGGGCGTCCGACGAGCGCCGTGGCACCGGGCGGACGCGGCGTGGACCGTAGCAGCACCAACGCCGCGAGCAGACGACGCTGCACGGCGCGATCGACCTTGGCGAGCGTCTTCGCCGCGCGCTTCGTCAACTCGACCCGGTACTCCGGCGGGGGAACATCAGTCAAGCGTGATCCCGAGCTCACGAGCGACGTCCTCGAGCGGGAGGGTCTGCGGGTCGTCCTCCAACTCGCGACGGACGGCGTCGACCGCTGCTCGGTCGATCGCGTCCTCGAGCGCCTGCAGCGCGCGGTGTGCCAGGTCCGCCTCGAGCACGACCACCTGCTCCCGACCTCGGACGGTGATCGCCACCGGTTCGCGGTGCGCGTGGTCGAGCAGGTCGGACCACCGCTGACGGGCTTCGCTCGCGGGCAGGTTGTACATGTACTGATCGTACGATCGGTACGGTTCACCTGCAACCACCGGCGGTCGATGCCGGATCGTGATCCTCACCCGACCGCGGACGTGCTTCCCTGGCCCCGTGGGACGAGGACGCGTGCGGACGACCGGCTCGACGCTGGTGCTGGCCGCCGCGCTGCTGCTGTCGGCCTGCCGGTGACGATCCACTGAGCGGTCCGGCACCCACCCCGTGCCAGGATGACGACATGGCGGTGAGCGTTCGGGAGGTCGCAGCGCTCGCTGGCGTGTCCCTCGGCACGGTCTCGAACGTCCTCAACCGACCGGACAAGGTCGCGCCCGGGACGGTCGACCGGGTCCAGGCCGCGATCGCCGAGCTCGGCTTCGTGCGCAACGACTCGGCGCGGCAGCTCCGGGCGGGCCGGAGCTCCACGGTCGGTCTCATCGTGCTCGACGGCGGCAACCCGTTCTTCACCGACGTCGCCCGCGGCGCCGAGGACGCTGCGATGACCCGCGGCCTGGCCGTCCTCGTGGGGAACTCGGACGAGTCCGCCGACCGCGAGCAGACGTACGTCGACCTGTTCGAGGAACGCCGCGTCGCCGGCCTGCTCGTCTCCCCGGCGGGCGACGACCTCGCACGCCTCGAACGGCTCCGCGACCAGGGCACCGCCGTCGTGCTGGTGGACCGTCGCGCCGACGACGACCACTTCGCGTCCGTCTCCGTCGACGACGTCGCGGGCGGCCGACTCGCCGTCGAGCACCTCACCGGGATCGGACGCCGCCGGATCGCGTTCGTCGGCGGCCCCTCCGGCATCCGCCAGGTCGCCGACCGCCACGCGGGCGCCGCGGCCGCAGCAGCCGAGGCCGGCGCCACGCTCGAGGTCCTCCCGACCACGTCGCTGTCGGTCCTCGAGGGCCGCCGGATCGGCGAGGAGCTCCAGGCCCGCCCCGCCACGGAGCGCCCGGACGCCGTCTTCGCGGCGAACGACCTGCTCGCCGTCGGGCTCGAGCAGGCGTTCATCATGCGCGGTTCGGTCCGGGTGCCGGAAGAGGTCGCCATCGTCGGGTACGACGACATCGCCTTCGCCGAGGCCGCCGTCGTGCCGCTGACCTCGGTCCGCCAGCCGGCGCAGGACCTCGGCCGCCGGGCCATCGAACTGCTCGTCGCGCAGGTCGAGCAGGGGCAGGGCATCGCGCTGGAGCACGTCGAGTTCACGCCGGAGCTCGTGGTCCGGCAGTCCACCGTCCCCGAGCGCTGACCCGCCCGGTCGCGGACCCGCCCACGACCGGCCGGGAGGCGCGGGGCGGCCCGGCACCGCGCCTCCCGTCCGGCGCAGGCGCACCCCTAGCATCGAGGCATGGTGCACGTCCCCCGCCGCGACGCACCGCCCAGCGTGCACCACGTGGCCGCCCGGGCGGGTGTGTCGCTGGCGACCGTCTCGAACGTGCTGAACCACCCGGAACGCGTCGCCGATGCGACGGCGGCCCGGGTGCGCGACGCGATCGCGGCCCTCGGGTACACGCCGAACCGGAACGCCCGTGCGCTGGTCTCCGGACGGACGCGCTCCATCGGACTCGTGGTGACCTCGCTGCGGAACTCCCTGTTCACGGACATGGTCAGCGGCGCCCAGGCAGCAGCGCGCGAGCGGGGCGACACGCTGATCGTGACGAACAGCGACGACGACCTCGACGCGCAGGCCGAGCACCTGGCGTTCATGGAGAGCACGCGGGTGTCGGGGATCCTGCTCGCGTCGATGACGACCTCGCGGGCGCAGGTCGAAGCGGCGCGGCAACACGGGCTCCCGGTCGTCTACGTGAACCACGAGCCGGAGGACGTCGACGCGTGCGCGGTCGTGGTCGACAACGAGCAGGCCGGGTACGTGGCGGCGACGCACCTGATCGAGGAGGGATGTCGACGGATCGGGTTCGTGAGCGCACGACCGGACCTGCAGCCCGTTGCACGACGACGAGCGGGGCTGCTCCGGGCGGTCGCCGAACACCCCGGCGTGGCGCTCGTCGACGTCGACGCCGGGGACATCGATCCGCCGGGCGGCACGGACGCCGGTGCCCGGATCGCGGCGATGTCCGTCGAGGAGCGGCCCGACGGCGTGCTCGGGGTGACCGACCTGCTCGCGATGGCGGTCGTCACCGAGCTGCGCGCCGCGGGGATCCGCGTGCCGGAGGACATCCCGGTGACCGGGTGCGACCACAACTCGATCGCGTGGGGCGGCGCCGTGCCGCTCACGTCGGTGACGCAGCACGGCGAGGACATGGGGGCCGTCGCGGTCGAGCTGTTGCACGCGGAGCTGTCGGAACCGGCGTCGTCGCACGTGCACCGGACGGTGGTGCTCGGCAGCGAGCTCGTCCCCCGGGAGAGCACGGTGGGTCGGGCGCGGGCGGTCGCGGCGGCCCGGGCGGGGCGGCCGAGCGACCCGCGGCGGACCGAGGCGTAGGAGCGGACCGGGGGGATCGCCCGGCCGAGCGCGTGCGCGGCGACCGGCCCGTGGCCACGGAGCCGATCCGCCGGACGGGAACCGAGTGAGCGCGCACTTCGTCACGAATCGGGATCAGCGATTGACACGCTTCAACCGCCGTGGTTCCATTCCGATTGAAACGTTCTAAGCACCAGCACCGGACTCCGCACCGTAGCGGCGGACCGGGTCCGTTCCACCCGGGGTACCCCACACCGGGCCTTACGAGGAGGTAAGGAATGTCAGCTCGTTCCCTGACCACGCGTCTGATCGCCATCGGCGGCGCGGCGGTCCTGATCGGCGGACTGACCGCGTGTTCGTCCGGCGACTCCGGCGGCAGCAGCGGCGGCAAGGTCGAGATCAGCTACCTGATCGACAACGGTCCGGCCACCGCCGCGACCGCGAAGCCGCTGATCGCCGCCTTCGAGAAGGCGAACCCGGACATCACGGTGAAGCTCGACACCCGCCCGCAGGGCACCGACGGCGACAACCTGATCAAGACGCAGCTGTCCACCGGCGAGATGGCCGACGTCTTCAACTACAACTCCGGTTCGCTCCTGCAGGCGCTCAACCCGGACAACACCCTCGTCGACCTCTCCGACCAGTCGTGGGCGAAGGACGTCGACCCGCAGTTCACGAAGGTCGTCAGCACGAGCAAGGGCATGTACGGCGCCCCGTTCGGCACGAGCTTCGGCGGCGCGATCATGTACAACAAGAAGGTCTACGAGAAGCTCGGCCTGAGCGTCCCGACGACGTGGGACGAGTTCATCGCCAACAGCGAGAAGATCAAGGACGCCGGCGACGTCGCCCCGATCATCCAGACGTACGGCGACACCTGGACGAGCCAGCTCTTCGTCCTCGCCGACTTCGCGAACATCACCGCGCAGCAGTCGGACTGGGCTTCCGAGTACACGGACCACAAGGAGTCCTACACGAAGGACCCGGCCTTCGCCGGCTTCGACCACCTCGCCGAGGTCGAGGACAAGGGCCTGCTCAACCAGGACTACGCGTCGGCCACCCAGGCGAACGGTCTCAAGATGCTCACCGAGGGCACCGGCGCCCAGTACCCGATGCTCACGAACGCGATCTCGACGATCCAGCAGGACAACCCGAGCAAGGTCGACGACATCGGCGCGTTCGCGATCCCGGCGCAGGACGCGTCCGACACACGACTCACGATCTGGGAGCCGAACGGCCTGTACGTCCCGAAGACGACGACCGGTGACAAGCTCTCCGCCGCGAAGAAGTTCATCGCGTTCGCGAACTCCTCCGAGGGCTGCGGGATCCAGAACGACACCGGGACGCCCGGCGGCCCGTACGTCATCTCGACCTGCTCCCTGCCGAGCTCTGTCCCGCCGATGATCGGTGACCTGCAGAAGTACCTCGACGAGGAGAAGGCGAGCCCGGCGCTCGAGTTCCTGTCCCCGATCAAGGGCCCGAACCTCGAGAAGATCTGCATCCAGGTCGGCTCCGGCATCTCCTCGGCCGCCGTGGGCGCGAAGCAGTACGACCAGGACGTCGTGCAGCAGGCCCAGCAGCTCGGCATCAAGGACTGGTGAGGACGGTGACCGCGACGCTCACGACGGCGGCCGTTCCGCCGGAGACGATGCAGGCCGGCCCCGGTCCGGCGCGCAGGAAGATGCGCTCGTACTACCCGGCGTGGTTCTTCATCCCGGCGATCGCGTTGTACGTCGTGTTCTTCGCGGTCCCGACCTTCGCCGGGTTCTACTTCTCGCTCACCCGCTGGACGCTGTTCGACCAGACCTTCATCGGGTTCGACAACTTCGTCCGCTTCTTCCAGGACCCGCAGCTCGTCTCGGGGTTCATCCACACGTTCGAGTACGGGTTCGTGACGAGCGCGGCGAAGGTGGTCCTCGGACTCGCCCTCGCCCTGCTCCTCACGAGCCCCGTGCTCGGGCGCGGCTACCTCCGAGCGGTGGTGTTCTTCCCCGTGCTGGTGTCCACCATCGGCATCGGCATCACCTTCAAGGCGCTGATGGACCCGTTCCACGGGATCATCAACGGTGTGCTCGGCTCGGTCGGCCTCCCCACACCGGGGTGGCTCACCGATCCGGCGCTCGCGCTCTGGAGCGTCGCGGCGGTGGACATCTGGAAGGGCGTCGGCATCGCCACGCTGATCTTCATCGCCGGCATCGTCGCGATCCCGCAGGAGTACTTCGAAGCGGCTCGAGTCGACGGCGCGAGCTCGTGGACCATCTTCAGGAACATCACCCTGCCGCTCTCGCGACCCGCGATGGGGACGGTCATCATCCTGTCGCTCATCGGCGGCCTGCGGTCCTTCGACCTCATCTGGGCGATGACCGGCGGCGGTCCGGGCTTCACGAGCGACGTCATCGCGAGCGTGATCTACAAGCAGTACCAGGCCGGCTTCTACGGCTTGTCCACAGCGGGCAACGTCGTGCTCTTCGTCGTCGTCACGGCGATCATGGTGCCGATCTCCTGGCTCATCAACCGCAAGGAGGCGGACCTGTGACCGCACCAGCACTCGGACGAGCCGGCCGCCCCGCGGCGGCGGTCCGACGGCCCGTCAAGCGGGAGACCGTGCAACGGTGGACCGTCGGCACGATCGCCATCGTCGTCAGCTTCGTCGTGTTCCTCGTGCCGTTCGTGTTCATCCTGCTGCAGGCGATGAAGTCACCCGCGGACGCGAACCAGCTCGGCTTCACCCTGCCGACGCAGTTCCAGCTGTGGGAGAACCTCGCGACCGTGCTGCAGACCGGCGACGGCGGGATCCTCCGGGCGTTCGTCAACAGCGCCGTGCTCACGGTCGGCAGCGTCGTCGTGATGGTCGTGTTCTCGGCCATGGTCGGCTACACGCTCCAGCGCCGTCCGAGCCGGTGGAACGGGGTCATCAACTTCTTCGTCCTGGCCGGTCTCATCGTGCCGCCCGCCATCGTCCCGACGATCTGGGTGCTGCAGGGGCTCAACCTGTTCAAGACGATGGGCGGGATGATCCTCATCGAGGCGACCTTCGGCCTGTCGTTCTGCATCCTGCTGTTCCGCGCCTTCGTCGCCACCATCCCGAAGGAGCTCGACGAGGCCGCGGTCCTCGACGGCGCTGGCCCGATCCGCCTGTTCTTCGGGGTCGTCCTGCCGCTGCTCAAGCCCGTCATCATCACGGTCGTCCTCGTGCAGTCAGTCACGGTGTTCAACGACTTCACCAACCCGCTGTACTTCCTGCCGGGCTCCGAGAACGCCACGGTGCAACAGACGCTCTACGCCTTCCAGAGCCAGTCGGTCAGCCAGCTGAACCTGCTGTTCACGGACGTGCTGCTCATCACGATCCCGCCGCTCGTCCTCTACGTCTTCTTCAACCGGCAGATCGTCGCCGGCATGACCAGCGGCGCCGTCAAGGGCTGACGCCCGACCCGGCCGGGAGGAACGGACAACCTCCCCCGAGTCGCCCCACCACCACGGGCGGCTCGGTCCACGACACCAGCACCGGTCGACGACGACCGGTCGCGTGAAAGGACCCACCACATGACCACCTGGACCGCATCGTTCCTCGCGAGCGACGACGACCTCGGGAGCGCACCGATCCTGCGCCGGGAGTTCACCCTCGACACCGGCCACGGCGACGTGACGAGCGCCACCCTCGCCCTCAGCGCCCTCGGCGTGGTCGAGGCCTGGCTCGGCGGCCGCCGGGTCTCCGACCACCTGCTCGAACCCGGGTGGACGAGCTACGAGTGGCGTGTGCGGGTCGTCTCCCATGACGTCACCGACCACCTCGTCGGCACCGAGCCGGGCGGCGATGCCGTCCTCGCGCTCGTCGTCGGGAACGGGTGGGCCGCCGGTCGCCTCGCGTGGGGCGGCGGCGGCGGGTGGTACACCGACGAGCGCGCCGGTGCCGCCGAGCTCCGGATCGGGTTCGCAGACGGCCACGAGCAGCGTGTCGCGACCGACGGGTCGTGGCGAGCGCTGCCGAGCGGCATCACCGCCGACCAGCTCTACGACGGCGAGGACGTCGACGCCCGCGTGCCCGACGACTGGCAGCGTCCGGGTGCGGTCGAGGGCGGCTCGGCGGTGCACACGGTGGACCTCGGCGAACGGGAGCTCGTCGCCGACACCGTGCCGCCGGTCCGCCCGCTCGCGGAGATCGCACCCGTCGAGGTCTGGACGAGCCCGTCGGGAGCGACCCTGGTGGACTTCGGCGTCAACCTGGTCGGCTGGGTCCGGGTCACCGCGACCGGACCGGCCGGCACGGTCCTGACGCTCCGCCACGCCGAGGTCCTCGAGCACGACGAGCTCGGCACCCGCCCGCTGCGGACCGCGGCGGCCACGGACCGGTTCACGCTGAGCGGGGGCGAGGACGTCTTCGAGCCGCGCTTCACCTTCCACGGCTTCCGGTACGCCTCCGTCGACGGCTGGCCCGGCTCGCAGGACGCCCTGCGGGCGGCGCTCACCGCGGTGCAGGTCGGCAGCGACCTGCACAGGACGGGCACGTTCGCGTCGAGCCACGAGCTGCTCGACACCTTCCACGACAACGTCGTCCGCGGCATGCAGGGCAACTTCCTCAGCGTGCCGACCGACTGCCCGCAGCGCGACGAACGCCTCGGTTGGACGGGCGACATCGCCGCCTTCGCCCCCACGGCCGCCTACCTGTTCGACACGAAGGCGTTCCTCGAGGACTGGCTGCGCGACGTGTGGCTCGAGCAGCAGCACGCCGACGGGGTGATCCCGTTCGTGGTGCCGGACGTGCTGAAGTACTCCCCCGCCGAGGACTTCGGCAAGCCGGACGCCACCGCGGTCTGGTCGGACGCCGGCGTCTGGGTGCCGTGGACCCTGTACCAGGCGTACGGCGACACGACCGTGCTCGCCGAGCAGTTCGACTCGATGGTCGCCCACGTCCGGCGGGTCCGCGACCACCTGTCCCCGCAGGACGTCTGGGACACGGTGTTCCAGTTCGGCGACTGGCTCGACCCGGACGCGCCGCCGGAGGCCCCGGCCGACGCGAAGGCGGACAAGGGCGTGGTCGCCACGATCTGCGCGTTCCGGTCGGCGTCGATCGTGGCCGAGGTGGCGGAGCTGCTCGGCCGGGACGCGAGCGAGTTCCGGGATCTGGCCGCGCGCCTCCAGGCCGGGTTCCGGACCACCTACCTGCAGGAGGACGGCAGGATCACGTCGGACGCGACCACCGTGTACACGCTCGCGATCGTGTTCGGGATCCTGACGCCGGAGCAGGAGGCCGTGGCCGGAGATCGTCTGGCGGAGCTCGCCGCGGCCGCCGGGTACCGGATCTCGACGGGCTTCGCGGGGACGCCGTTCATCACCGACGCGCTGACGCAGACCGGGCACCTCGAGGACGCCTACCGGCTCCTCCTGCAGACCGAGTGCCCGTCGTGGCTGTACCCGGTGACGATGGGCGCGACCACGGTGTGGGAGCGCTGGGACTCGATGCTGCCGGACGGGTCGATCAACCCCGGGCAGATGACGTCGTTCAACCACTACGCGCTCGGTGCCGTCGCGGACTGGATGCACCGCGTGGTCGGCGGCCTGACAGCGACCGCGCCGGGCTACGCGTCGGTGCGGATCGCACCGCAGCCGGGCGGCGGCCTGACCTGGGCGGCGACCGCGTACGAGAGCGTGCACGGGCGGATCGCGGTCCGGTGGGAGCTCGTCGACGGGGAGCTCGTCGTCGAGGCCACGGTGCCGGAGGGCGTCGACGCGGTGGTGGTGCTCCCGGGGGCCGAGGAGCGGCCGGTCGGTGCCGGCACGCACACGTTCCGGGCGCCGGCGGGCGTACCTGCGTAGCGGCGTCGCGGTGTGGCGGGGCACCGGCGGGGAGCCTGGCCTGTGACGAACCACGGAAGCGACGTCGAACCAGCTCCGGTGCCTGGTTCGACGTCGGCCCCCTGGTTCGGATCACCAGCTTGCTCCGCCACCAGGCCACACCGCTTGCGCGCCGACGCTGCGAGGCGTACCGTATGAAACGATTCAATCGACCACGAGGAAGTGCACGATGACATCAACCCCGAGCTTCGCGGGGATCGCCGGACAACTGGCGGCCCAGCAGATCGAACTCCCGAGCTGGGCCTTCGGCAACTCGGGCACCCGCTTCAAGGTGTTCTCCACGCCGGGCACGCCACGCGACCCGTACGAGAAGATCGCCGACGCCGCGCAGGTGCACCGGTACACGGGCCTCGCCCCGACCGTCGCGCTGCACATCCCCTGGGACCTCGTCGACGACTTCGCGGACCTCAAGCGGCACGCCGAGGAGCACGGCGTCCGGCTCGGCACGGTCAACTCGAACACGTTCCAGGACGACGACTACAAGTTCGGTGCCCTCACCCACGTGGACGAACGGATCCGGCAGAAGGCGATCGACCACCACCTGCAGTGCATCGACGTCATGCACGCCACCGGCAGCCGCGACCTGAAGATCTGGCTCGCCGAGGGGTCGAACTACCCGGGACAGGAGGACATGCGCTCGCGCCAGGACCGCCTGCACGAGTCCCTCAGCACGATCTACGACCGGCTGGGCGACGACCAGCGCCTGGTGCTCGAGTACAAGTTCTTCGAGCCGTCGTTCTACCACACGGACGTCCCGGACTGGGGCACGAGCTACGTGCAGACCGCGGCGCTCGGGCCGAAGGCGATGGTCTGCCTCGACACCGGCCACCACGCGCCGGGCACGAACATCGAGTTCATCGTGATGCAGCTCCTGCGCCTCGGGAAGCTCGGCAGCTTCGACTTCAACTCGCGCTTCTACGCCGACGACGACCTCATCGTGGGCGCCGCCGACCCGTTCCAGTTGTTCCGGATCCTGGTCGAGGTGATCCGCGGTGGCGGCTACGACGACCCGGACGTGGCGTTCATGCTCGACCAGTGCCACAACGTCGAGGACAAGATCCCCGGTCAGATCCGCTCGGTGCTCAACGTGCAGGAGATGACCGCCCGAGCACTGCTCCTCGACCGGGTCGCGCTGACCGCCGCGCAGGAGGCACACGACGTGCTCGGCGCGAACGAGCTGTTCATGGACGCCTTCCAGACCGACGTCCGGAAGGACCTCGCCGAGTGGCGGGAGTCCCGCGGACTGCCCGCGGACCCGATGCGGGCCTACCTCGACTCCGGCTACCAGCGCCGGATCGCCGAGGACCGCGTCGGCGGCGTGCAGGCCGGTTGGGGCGCGTAGGCACATGACGATCGACAGCCTGGAGGCACGGGTGGACCCCGCAACGCACGACACCACCGCGGACGACACGGTCAGGGCCCTCGTCGCCCGTTCGAACGCGCTCGGCTCGGACCCACGGATCACGAACTACGCGGGCGGCAACACGTCCGCCAAGGGCACCGACACCGACCCGGTCACCGGCGAGCCCGTCGAGCTGCTCTGGGTGAAGGGTTCCGGGGGCGACCTCGGCACCCTGACCCCGTCGGGCCTCGCCGTGCTCCGAGTGGACCGGGTACGG
Source organism: Curtobacterium sp. ME26 (assembly GCF_903970945.1). Lineage (NCBI taxonomy): Bacteria > Bacillati > Actinomycetota > Actinomycetes > Micrococcales > Microbacteriaceae > Curtobacterium > Curtobacterium sp. ME26. The sequence continues at coordinate 68,005 of NZ_CAJCKG010000004.1, read as the reverse complement.
GCCCTGCGGCACGTCTACCCGGGCGTCGAACGCGAGGACGAGATGGTCGCCGCCTTCGACCACACCCTGTTCGGCAAGGGCGGTGCGGCGCCGTCGATCGACACCGCCATGCACGCCCTCGTCGACGCCGCACACGTCGACCACCTGCACCCGGACGCCGGCATCGCGATCGCGACCGCCGCCGACGGCCCGGAGCTCACCGAGCGGATCTTCGGCGACCGGGTCGTCTGGGTGCCGTGGCGTCGTCCGGGGTTCCAGCTCGGGCTCGACATCGCCGCGATCGAGGACCAGCACCCCGAGGCGATCGGCACGGTCCTCGGCGGTCACGGCATCACCGCGTGGGGTGCCACCAGCGCCGAGGCCGAGGCCAACTCCCGGTGGATCATCGACACCGCCGAGCGGTACATCGCGGAGCACGGGAAGGACCAGCCGTTCGGCGCGGTGCGTCCCGGCTTCGAGGCGCTGCCCGAGTCCGACCGCCGTGCCCGGGCAGCCGCACTCGCGCCGACGATCCGCGGCATCGCCGGCCACGACGCGCCCGTCGTCGGCCACTTCACCGACAGCGACGTCGTCCTGGACTTCCTGGCGTCAGCGCGCGCCGAGGAGCTCGCGGCGCTCGGCACGAGCTGCCCGGACCACTTCCTCCGCACCAAGGTGCAGCCGCTCGTCCTCGACCTCCCCGTCACGGCGAGCGTCGAGGAGCAGCGCGCACGCCTCCGCGAACTGCACGAGCAGTACCGCGTCGACTACCAGGCCTACTACGACCGCCACGCGACGGCGGACAGCCCGGCCATCCGGGGCGCCGATCCGCTCATCGTGATCGTCCCCGGCATCGGCATGTTCTCCTACGGCAAGGACGCGCAGACCGCGCGCGTCGCCGGCGAGTTCTTCGTCAACGCGATCAACGTCATGCGCGGCGCCGAGGCACTCTCCACCTACGCCCCCATCGACGAGGCCGAGAAGTTCCGCATCGAGTACTGGACGCTGGAGGAGGCCAAGCTGCAGCGTATGCCGGCGCCGAAGCAGCTCGCGACGCGGATCGCCCTCGTGACCGGCGCCGCGAGCGGCATCGGCAAGGCGATCGCGAAGCGCCTCGCCGCCGAGGGTGCCGCCGTCGTCATCGCGGACCTCGACCTCGCCAAGGCGCAGGCGGCCGCGGCCGAGATCGGCGGCCCGGACCAGGCGATCGGCGTGGCTGCGAACGTCACGAGCGCCGTCGAGATCGAGCAGGCGATCCAGGCGACGCTGCTGCACTTCGGCGGCCTCGACCTCGTGGTGAACAACGCCGGACTCTCCCTCAGCAAGAGCCTGCTCGAGACCACCGAGCAGGACTGGGACCTGCAGCACGACGTCATGGCGAAGGGCTCGTTCCTGGTGTCGAAGGCCGCAGCGACGGTCCTCATCGAGCAGGGCCTCGGCGGCGACATCGTGTACATCTCGAGCAAGAACTCAGTGTTCGCCGGCCCGAACAACATCGCCTACTCCGCGACGAAGGCCGACCAGGCCCACCAGGTGCGACTGCTCGCGGCCGAGCTCGGCGAGCACGGCATCCGGGTCAACGGCATCAACCCTGACGGCGTCGTCCGCGGCTCCGGCATCTTCGCCTCCGGTTGGGGTGCGAACCGGGCGAAGACCTACGGCGTCGACGAGGAGGACCTCGGGAAGTTCTACGCGCAGCGCACGATCCTGAAGCGCGAGGTCGTCCCCGAGAACGTCGCGAACGCGGTGTACGCGATCTGCACGTCGGACTTCTCGCACACGACCGGCCTGCACGTCCCGGTGGACGCCGGCGTCGCCGCGGCCTTCCTGCGGTAGCGCGATGCACACCGACGGCAGCGTCGCCGCGGTCGACCTCGGTGCCACGAGCGGCCGGGTCCTCCTCGCCCACGTGGACCGGGACGGCATCCGCACCGAGCAGGTCGCCCGCTTCCCGAACGGTCCCGTGGCGCTGTACGAGGACGGCCGCGAGGCCCTGCACTGGGACGTCGTCGGCCTGCTCGGGCAGGTCGTCGCCGGGCTCCGTGACACGCTCCGACGCGCCCCCGACCTGACGAGCATCGGCGTCGACTCGTGGGCGGTCGACTACGCGCTCCTGCGGGAGGGACGCCTGCTCGGGCTGCCGTACCACTACCGCGACGCCCGACACGAGGCGGGTGTCGCCCCCGTGCACGAGCGGATCACCGCCGCTGCGCTGTACGCCCGGAACGGCCTGCAGCACCTACCGTTCAACACCGTGTTCCAGCTCGCCGCCGACCCGGACGCACACCTGGCGGACCGAGCGCTCCTCGTGCCGGACCTGCTCGGGTACTGGCTCACCGGCGTCACGGCGACGGAACGGACCAACGCGTCGACCACCGGGCTCGTCGACGCGACCACGCGCGGTTGGGACCCGACCCTGGTGGCCGCCACGGGCCTCCCGACCGGGCTGTTCCCCGACCTGCGCGACCCGGGCGACCGACTCGGCACGCTCCTGCCGTCCCTCGGCGGCGGCGTCCCGGTGACGCTCGTCGGGTCGCACGACACGGCGTCCGCGGTGGTCGCGGTCCCCGCGACCGACGACGACGTCGCCTACGTCTCGTCCGGCACCTGGTCGCTCGTCGGGGTCGAGCTCGACGCACCCGTCCTGACGGACGCGGCGCGCGCTGCGAACTGCACGAACGAGGGCGGCGTGGACGGCCGTGTCCGCTTCCTCAAGAACGTGTCGGGGCTGTGGCTGCTCTCCGAGAGCGTCCGCACCTGGGAGCGTGGCGGCGACCGCGTCGACCTGGAGGCGCTGCTCGCCGCCGCCGCGGAGGTCACCGAGCCGGTGGCCGTCTTCGACGTCGCCGACGACGTCTTCACCGCCCCCGGCGACCTCCCTGCACGCATCGCGACCTGGTGCACCGAGCGGGGCCTGGCGGTTCCGGGCTCGCGCGCCGAGGTCGTGCGGTCGATCCTGGAGTCCCTCGCCGTCGCGTACGCCGAGACCCTGCGGACCATCACCGAGGTGACCGGCAAGGACGTCCGGGTCGTGCACGTCGTCGGCGGCGGGTCCCAGAACCGGCTGCTCTGCCAGCTCACCGCCGACCGGACCGGCCTGCCCGTCCTGGCCGGTCCGGTCGAGGCGACGGCCCTCGGCAACGTGCTCGTGCAGGCCCGCGCGAACGGGCTCGCCGGACTCGGAGGAGCATCGCTGGCAGCGCTGCGCGACCTCGTCGCCCGGACCGTCGAGCCGGTCCGCTACACCCCCGCTCCGGGCTCGGACGCCCGCGGCCACCGCACCACCATCAGGAGCCACGCATGACCACCACCGACGACCAGCACCGCGTCGACCCCGCGACCGGCGCGCCCGCCGCCGCGACCGGCCCGGCCTCGAACGCCCGCGTCCGGGTGCAGCGGCAGCTGCCGAGCGTCCGCGACCTCGCCCCGCTGATGCAGTTCAGGAAGCCGTCGCTGCCGGGTCGGCGGCAGCGGCTCGAGTCCGCGTTGACGATCTGGGACCTGCGTCGGATCGCTGCGCGCCGGACCCCGAAGGCGGCGTTCGACTACACCGAGGGTGCTGCGGAGGCGGAGATCTCACTCGCACGTGCCCGGCAGGCGTTCGAGGACATCGAGTTCTCGCCGGCGATCCTGCGCGACGTGTCGCAGGTGGACACCTCGCGCGAGGTGCTCGGCGCCCCGGTGTCCCGCCCGTTCGGCATCGCCCCGACCGGCTTCACCCGGATGATGCAGACCGAGGGCGAGCGCGCCGGGGCGAGGGCCGCCGGACGGGCGGGCATCCCGTTCTCGCTGTCGACGATGGGGACCACCGCGATCGAGGACGTCCGCGACGCCAACCCGCACGGGCGCAACTGGTTCCAGCTCTACATGTGGAAGGACCGCGACAAGAGCATGGCGTTGGTCGAGCGGGCCGCTCGGGCCGGGTTCGACACGCTGCTCGTCACCGTCGACGTCCCCGTCGCCGGTGCCCGGCTCCGCGACAAGCGCAACGGGTTCTCCATCCCCCCGCAGCTCGGCGTGAAGACCGTCGTGAACGCGATCCCGCGGCCGTGGTGGTGGTTCGACTTCCTCACCACCGAGCCGCTCGCGTTCGCGTCCCTCGACCGCTGGTCCGGCACGGTCGGCGAACTGCTCGACCACATGTTCGACCCGACCGTCACGTACGAGGACCTGGAGTGGATCCGCGACCAGTGGCCGGGCAGGGTCGTGGTGAAGGGCGTGCAGTCCCTGGCGGACGCGAAGCGCCTGGCGGACCTGGGCGTGGACGGCATCACGCTGTCGAACCACGGCGGCCGGCAGCTCGACCGCGCCCCCGTGCCGTTCCACCTGCTGCCCACCGTGGTGCGGGAGGTCGGGAAGGACACCGAGGTGCACCTCGACACCGGCATCATGTCCGGCGCGGACATCGTCGCCGCGGTGGCACTCGGCGCGCGGTTCACGATGGTCGGCCGCGCCTACCTGTACGGGTTGATGGCGGGCGGCGAGGCCGGGGTCGACCGGATGATCCAGATCCTGTCCGAGCAGATCGAGCGGACCATGCGGCTGCTCGGGGTCGCCTCCCTCGACGAGCTCGAACCCGGGCACGTCACCCAGCTGCAGCGCCTCGTGCCGGTCCCCCGGTAGCCCGCGTCGCTGGTCGACGGCAGCGGGACCGACGGTCAGGTCGCCAGGACGGGGGCCTCCGCGGGCAGCGGGAACGCCAGGGGGTCCGCCCGCACCACGTCGAGCGCCCGGGCGACGGCCCCGAGCGCGACGACGTCGCCGCCGAGGCGGGAGGCCACGACCTCGGGCGTCGGGTCGAGGTCCCACGCCGCCAGGTGCTCACGGGCACGGTCGATCACGGGGCCGGCCGCGTCGGCGATCGCCCCGGCGACCACGACCCGGTCGATGTCGAGCAGGCTCGCGAGCAGCACGCACACCCGGGCGAGCCGGTCGCCGAGCCCGTCCACGACCTCGAGCGCGAGCGGTTCCCCGAGTGCCGCGGCGGCGAGGACCACGGCGGCGTCCGGTTCGTCGTCCCCGCCGAGCAGGGAGTCCACGGGGACCCGTCCCTCGGCGCGGGCCTGCCGCACGAGCGTCCGCGCCGTGCGCCCGATGCCGTCCGACGACGAGACGCCGTCCACCAGGTCGAGCACGCGGAGCTCCCCCGCGCCACCACGGGCGCCACGGAGCAGCGCGCCGTCCACCACCAGACCGGCACCGAAGCGCTCGCCCGACAGCAGGGCGGCGAAGGAGGCGTCGCCGGAGGACGGGCGCTCGGCGAGGGCCGCCGCGTTCGCGTCGTTCTCCACGACGACGACGCCGTGCGGCACGACCGCCGCGAAACCCGGGTTCATGCTGTCCCAGAACCCGCCGTCGTCGGGCGACTCCCCCGCCGCGTCCACGGGCGCCGGGATGCCGAGGACCGTCGCGAGCACGCGGTCCGGGGCCACCCCGGCCGCGGCGAGCGCCGACGACACCGTCTCCTCGACGACGCGCAGACGGACGGGCACCTCGAGTCCCGACTCGCCGAGGGACCCCTCGGCGCGGGCCAGCACGGTGCCGCGGAGATCGGCGACGAGGGCCGTCACCCGGTGCTGCCCCGCGTCGACGCCGACGACGACCCCGGCGGTCGCGTCCAGCTCGGAGCGCCGCGCAGGTCGCCCCTTGCGGTACTCCCCCGCGGCGCGGGCGTCGTCGAGGTCGCGGAGCCACCCGAGCCGCACGAGCTCGGTGCACGCGGCGAGCACGGTCGAGCGGGTGAGCCCGGTGGCGTCGATCGCCTCGGACGCGGTGAACGCCCCGGTGCCGAACGCCCAGGCCAGGACCGCTTCGGCGCTGGTCGCGCGGGTGGTCTCACGGCGCTGTGGCATGCACAGACCCTAGCGCGCGAAGATTTGGTTGCGCTATTAGATTTTCTGGGTACATTTAGTCCGGCGAGCCGACACCGACGTCGGGGCGCAGACCGGAACGGCAGGGCTGCCGGGTCCGGACGGACGGAGACGACGTGCAAGCACACGCCACCACCAGGGGCACGGCCGGGGTCACCCGCCGTGGCTTCCTGCTCGGTGCGGGCGGCATCGGCGCGGGCCTGGCTCTCGCCGGGTGCGCCCCGCTCGGAGGATCGAGCAGCCGCCCCGAGACGATCACGTTCTACGTGTCGAAGCCCGAGGTCATCGGGTACTTCGACGACGTCATCGCGAAGTTCCACGAGAGCCAGTCGAAGATCCGGGTCGTCCGCGACTCGACGTCGAACATGTCCGCGAACTTCGTGCGGAACCGGCCGCCGGACCTCGGGTGCCTGAACTACAACTACGCGATGGTCTCGTTCGTCGAGCACGGCGCGCTGACCGACCTGTCGGACACGCGCGAGCGGGACACGATCAACCCGGACCTCTGGCCGCTCATGCAGCAGACCGCCGACTACCCGGGACGCACGAGCGTCCTGCCGTACTCGGTCACCGCCGCGTCCGTGATCTACGACAAGGCGCTCTTCGCGCAGCAGGGCCTCGAGGTGCCGACGACCTGGAGCGCGTTCACGGACGTGTGCGAGCGGCTCGTGCGGGCCGGCATCACGCCGATGTACGGCACGTACAAGGACAACTGGACGATCGCCCAGGGCATGTTCGACTACTCGGTCGGCGGCATGCTCGACGTGCCGGCGACCTTCGCGGCACTCGACCGCGAGGGCACCTCGGTCGGCAAGGGGTCGGGGGTGTCGTTCGAGAAGGACTTCGCCGCTCCGGTCGGCCGCATGGTGGACCTGCTGCAGTGGCACCAGGCGGGTGCGGCCAGCCGGGGCTACGGCGACGGCAACCTGGCGTTCGCGCAGGGGAAGGCCGCGATGTACCTGCAGGGCCCGTGGGCACTCGGTGAGATCGCGAAGACGAACCCGGACATGGACCTCGGCACGTTCCCGTTCCCCGCGACCGACGACCCGGCCGACAACAAGGTGCGCGTCAACGTCGACCTCGGGCTCTGGATCCCGGAGGCATCCCGGAAGCAGGAGGCCGCCCGCGAGTTCCTGTCGTTCCTGATGAGCCCGGCGGTCAGCGACCAGTACAACGCCGACAACAACGGCTTCGGGGTCCGGAAGGACTCGCCGCCGGTGTCGAACCCCGCGCTCCGCGGCATGCAGGACTCGTACGACGACGCGCGCTTCTACCTCGGCGCCTCGCAGCTCATCCCCGCCGAGATCCCGGTGGCGAACTACCTGCAGTCCATCGCCTTCGGCGGTGCGCCCGAACCGCAACTCCGCACCCTCGACGGCGACTGGGCGCGGCTCGCGCTCCGGTCGGCCGCGTAAGGAGACGACCTTGGCCACCACGACCACCCGATCGATCACGACGGCGGACCGCCGCCGACGGGGCGGAGCCGCACCGCGCCTCCAGGCCGGCAGCCGCGGACGCGGGAAGCGCGTCGACCCGCTCTTCCTCGTGTTCCTCGTCCCCACGCTCGTGCTCTTCACGCTCGCGATCACGCTCCCGGCGGTGATGGGGATCGTGCTGAGCTTCACGAACTCCGTCGGCTTCGGCGAGTTCCGGTTCACCGGGCTCACGAACTACGTCGCCGTGTTCTCCGACCCCGCGATCCTGCAGGCGTACCTGTTCACCATCGGGTTCTCGCTCGTCACCGTGCTCGTCGTGAACGCGGTCGCGTTCCTGCTGGCGATCGCGCTGACGTCGAAGATCCGCGGCAAGATCGCGCTCCGCGGGGTCTTCGTCCTGCCGATGGTGATCTCGGGCATCGTCATCGCGTACGTGTTCTCGTTCCTGTTCGCCAACTCGCTGCCGGCGTTCGCGACCGCGCTCGGCTTCGCGCCGCTCGAGCAGAGCATCCTCGCGAACCCCGACCTGGCGTGGGTCGCGATCGTCGTGGTCACGGCCTGGCAGGCGATCCCGTCGACGCTCCTCATCTACATCGCCGGGGTCCTGTCCATCCCGGGCGAGGTGTACGAGGCCTCGGCACTCGACGGCGCGAGCTCGTGGCGGCAGCTCGTCTCGATCACCGCCCCGCTGACGGCGGGCTACATCCTCATCAACCTCGTCATCGGGTTCAAGAACTTCCTGAACTCGTACGACATCATCGTCGGCCTGACCGACGGCGGCCCGGGCACCTCGACCACCAGCGTGGCGATGAGCATCTTCAAGGGCTTCAGCGGCGGCGACTACGCGTACCAGATGGCGAACGCGACGATCTTCTTCCTGATCGCCGTCGTGATCGCCGTGATCCAGCTGCGGGCCACCCGCGGGAAGGCAGCGCTCTGATGTCCCTGCAAGCACCCCTCCGCCCCGGCACCACCGCGACCGGCAGCGTCCGGTCCGTCGACGCCGACCGCACCGCCGGGGGCCGCGGTGCCGGCCGACGCGACCGGGCGAACTGGCCCGTCACGATCGTCCTGGCCCTCTGCGCCCTGTCGGTCCTCGTCCCGCTCTACGTCACCGTCACGATGGCGTTCAAGACGACCGCGCAGGCCGTCGACGGCAACGCGTTCTCGCTGCCGGCGCCGTTCAGCGTCGACGGCTTCGTGCAGGCCTGGGAGCTGACGGACTTCCCCCGCGCCTTCGGGGTCTCGGTGTTCATCGCCGCGATCACCGTCGTCGGCACGATCCTGCTCGCCTCGTTCACCGCCTACGCGATCGCCCGCAACTGGGAGCGCCGGCTGTTCCGCTGGTCGTTCTTCTACCTGCTCGCGGCGATGTTCCTGCCGTTCCCCGTCCTCGCCCTGTCGCAGGTGAAGCTCACCGGGCTCGCCGGGCTCGACAACCCGATCGGTGTCGCGATCCTGCACGTCATGTTCCAGCTGTCCTTCAGCGTCCTGCTCTTCACCGCGTTCCTGCGGTCGATCCCGGCCGAGCTGGAGGAGAGTGCACGCATCGACGGTGCGAGCACGGGGCAGGTGTTCTGGCGACTGGTGTTCCCGCTCCTCGCACCGATGAGCGCCACCGTCGGCATCTTCGCGTTCCTCGCCTCGTGGAACGACTTCGTGATGCCGTCGCTGATCACCTCGAACCCGGCCCTGCAGACGCTGCCGGTGCTGCAGCAGATGTTCCAGACCCAGTTCAGCAACAACTACAACGTGTCCTTCGCCTCGTACCTGATGGCGATGGCGCCGGCGATCATCGTCTACCTGGTCACCCAGCGATGGGTGATGGCCGGTGTGACCCAGGGCGCGATCAAGTGACGACCGCGAACCCGACCACCACCCACAACGAGAGGCCAGTCGTGACCGACACCGCCGTCCAGCCCGCAGCGACCACCACCGACGAGACCTGGTGGCGTCAGGCGAGCGTCTACCAGGTCTACCCGCGCTCCTTCGCGGACGCGGACGGCGACGGGATCGGCGACCTGCCCGGCGTGACCGCGCGGGTCCCCTACCTGGCGTCGCTCGGCATCGAGGCGGTCTGGCTCAGCCCCTTCTACCCGTCCGCCCTCGCCGACGGCGGCTACGACGTCGACGACTACCGCGACGTCGACCCGCGGCTCGGCACGCTCGACGACTTCGACGAGATGGTCGCCGCCCTGCACGGCGCCGGCATCCGGGTGATCGTCGACGTCGTGCCGAACCACACGAGCGACCGGCACGCGTGGTTCCGCGAGGCACTCGCGTCGCCGGCGGGCAGCCCCGCACGCGACCGGTACGTGTTCCGCGACGGCAGCGGCCCCGACGGGTCGGAGGCGCCGGCCGACTGGGTGTCGATCTTCGGCGGCCCGGCGTGGACCGCCGTCGGCGACGGCCAGTGGTACCTGCACAACTTCGCGGCGGAGCAGCCCGACCTGAACTGGGCGAACCGCGAGGTCCGCGACGACTTCCTGCACACGCTGCGGTTCTGGTCCGACCGCGGGGTCGACGGCTTCCGCATCGACGTCGCACACGGCCTGGCGAAGGACCTGCCGTCCGGGCCCCTGCCGTCGTGGGCCGAGGTCCTCGCGGCGCCGAAGGACGGTCAGCACATCCTCTGGGACCGTGACGACGTGCACGAGATCTACGCCGAGTGGCGGAAGGTCTTCGACGAGTACACGCCGGCGCGCACCGCGGTGGCCGAGGCCTGGGTCGCCGCCGACCGTCGTGCGCGGTACGCCAGCGCCGAGGGGCTCGGACAGGCGTTCAACTTCGACCTGCTCGAGGCCGACTTCGACGCGCAGCAGTTCCGCACGATCATCGAGTTCAACCTCGGGCTCGCCGAGCAGTCCGGCTCGTCGACCACGTGGGTGTTCTCCAACCACGACGTCGTCCGGCACGCCACCCGGTACGCGCTCCCCGCCCGCGACGGCTCCGAGCAGAAGCAGGGCGCCGCATGGCTGCTCGCCGGCGGGTCGCAGGCCGACCTCGACCGTGCGCTCGGGCTCCGTCGTGCGCAGGCGGCGACGCTGCTGGAGCTCGCGCTCCCCGGTTCGGCCTACCTGTACCAGGGCGAGGAGCTCGGGCTGCACGAGGTGGGCGACATCCCGGACGCCGACCGCCAGGACCCGGCGTTCTTCCGCAACCCCGGTGTCGACGTGGGCCGCGACGGATGCCGCGTGCCGATCCCGTGGACGCGACAGGGGTCGTCCTTCGGGTTCGGCGAGGGTGGCTCGCACCTGCCGCAGCCGGCGTGGTTCGCAGACGTCTCGGTCGAGGCCGAGGACGCCGACCCCGACTCGACGCTGAACCTGTACCGGAAGGCGCTGGGCCTGCGCGGCCAGCTGCAGTCCGAGGAGCACCTCGAGTGGCTCGAGACCGGTCGCGACGACGTGCTCGCCTTCCGCAGGCCGAACGGCTGGACGAGCGTCACGGTGTTCGGCGACGAGCCGTACGCGCTGCCCGCCGGCGAGCTCCTGCTCGCCTCCGCGCCGGTGGCGGACGGCGCACTGTCGGGCGTGGGGACCGCCTGGTTGCGTTCCTGACGGAACGGGTCGCGACCAGGAGACGGCCGGGAGGCGCGGTGCCAGCAGGCACCGCGCCTCCCGTCCGTCGCGGCCCCGCTCGCTCGCCGCTCGGTCAGGCCGGGTCCGCCGATGGTCCGGCGATCTCCCGCAACGCCGCCAGGTGCGCTCGCCAGGCCGTCCGCCCGGCACGCGTGAGCGTCAACGACGTGCGCGAGGTCTTCCCCACGAACCCCTTCGCGACGGCGACGTACCCCGCGGTCTCGAGGGCACTGACCTGCTTGCTCAGGGCAGAGTCGGTGACCTCGACGGCGTCGCGGACCTCGCGGAACCCGAGCGTCCCGGCGCGGTCCAGCGCCGCGACCACCGAGAACCGGACCGGGTTCTGCAGCAGGTCGTCGAGCCGGTGGCGCGGGTGCGCACCGTGGGTCGTCGTCACGCCCGGGACTCCCACGCTGCGCACGCCAGCGCGACGACCAGCACCGCGCCCGACGTGACGGCGGACCAGACCAGGGAGCCGTGCACCCACGCGACGACGGCGATCGCGGCGCAGTACGTCACGGCCCACGCCGCGACGTAGGCGGTCCACCGGCGCCCCCGGGCGAACGCCGAGCGGCCGCGGATGCTGATCGTGAACCAGAGGACGAGTGCCATCACCACGGCGATGGTCCCGACGTAGGCCGCGCCGAACGCGCGGCCCTCGCTCAGCCCCATCGCGAAGGTCCCGAGGGACGTGGTCGCCCCGAGCGCCGTGATGAACGCGACGTAGGGCCAGCGGACGGCGTCGTGCGCTCGGCGGGCGAGCCGGTCGGCGCTGGTCAGGAGTGCTCGGGCCTCGGACGGTCGGATCTCGGTCATGTGTTCCCCTCTCCGCTCTCCATCTTGGCAACCACTTTCCAATTTGGCAAGTACCGGTCGCTCGGGGTCCGTCGGTAGGGTCGGCCCCATGAGCGGTGCCAGCATCAGCGTGCGGGACTTCGTGATGCGCTTCGGCGACCGCGACGTCGTCGACGGCCTGTCCTTCGACGTCGCACCGGGCGAGACGTTCGGGCTCCTCGGCAGCAACGGGTCCGGCAAGACGACCACCATCCGGGCCCTGCTCGGCATCACGACACCGACCGCCGGCTCCCTGACGATCGACGGCGCACCGTACCGACCGGCGACCGGCGGCATCGGGTACCTGCCCGAGGAGCGCGGGCTCTACCGCAAGGAGTCCGTCATCGACGTGATGACGTACTTCGGGATGCTCCGCGGGCTCCGGCGTCCCGAGGCCGTGCGGTGGAGCACCGGGTACCTCGAGCGGATCGGGCTCGCCGACCGCGCGAAGCTCCGCGTCGACAAGCTCTCCGGCGGCCAGCAGCAGAAGGTGCAGCTCGGCATCACGATCATGGACCGGCCGCGCCTGCTCATCCTCGACGAGCCGACGAAGGGCCTCGACCCGGTGAACCGCCGGCTCCTGCTCGACCTGGTCGACGAACGGAAGGCCGACGGCGCGACGGTGATCCTGGTCACGCACCACATGGACGAGGTCGAACGGCTGTGCGACCGGATCCTCCTGCTCAAGGACGGTCGAGCGGCCGCCTACGGCACCATCCCGGACGTGCAGGACGCCTTCGGCGGTGCCGTCGCCCGGGTGCTGCTCGACGGGAGCGTGCCACCGTCGCCCCTGTACCGGCTCGCCCGGCACGAGGGCCACGTCGCCTACCTGGTCCCCCGTGGCGCGGCGGCACCGGACGGGTCGGACATCCTCGCGTCGCTCGTGACCGCCGGCGTGCACGTCTCCGGGTTCGAGATGCGACGCATCCCGCTCGACGAGATCTTCGTGCAGGTGTACGGCCACGACGCCGGTGCCGACGACGCGCACCCACGGGGCCGTGCACCGCTCGGCACCCCGGCACGGACCGGGGCCGCCGCGTGAGCCGGCTCGGGACGGTCGTCCGCTTCGAGTTCGTCCGCGCCGTCAAGAAGCCCGCCTTCTGGATCGGCACCCTCGCCCTGCCGATCGTGGTCGTCGTCGTCTCGCTGCTCGTGGGGGTCGGCCAGGCCGCCGGCACCGACTCGGTGTCGTCGAGCAGCTCGGCGACGCGGACCCCGTTCCACTACGTCGACCACTCGGGTCTCGTGTCCGCCTCGGTCGCCGCGCAGTGGGGCGGCACACCGTCCGAGGACCCCGCCGCCGATCGGGCGGCCGTCCGCGCCGGGACGCTGGAGCTGTTCGTCGAGTACCCCGCGAAGCCCTCGACGGAGCCGATCCGGCTCGACGCGGCCGACCGCGGTCTGTTCGAGAACGGCGGGTACTCCTCGCTCGCGGAGCGGGTGCTCGAGCGCAGCGTCGCGACCTCGGTGGACGACGACGAGGCCGTCGCGCTCCTCCGCGCCCCGCCGGCCACCGAGCTCACCGCCTACGCCGACGGCCGCGTGGCACCCGGCTGGCTGTCGATCGTGCCGCCGTTCCTCTACGTGGCGGCGTTCTTCGGCATCGTCATCCTGCTCGCGACGCGGATGGTGACCGTGGTCGTCGAGGAGAAGGAGAACCGGATCTCCGAGATGATCCTGACGACCGTGACGGCGGGCGACCTCATCCGCGGCAAGGTCCTCGCGATGCTGCTCGTCGGGCTCGTGCAGGTCGGCGTCGTCCTGGTCCCGGGACTCGTCGTCGCCCTGGCCGCGCTGCCGTTCGTGGCGTCGCGGCTCGGTGGTCTGAGCGTCGACCCGTGGCGGATGGTCGTGGGCGCGCTCCTGCTCGTGGGCGGCGTCCTGCTGGGGTGCGGGCTCTTCGTCGCGGTGGGTGCGGCGGTGCCGTCGATCAAGGACGCCTCGACGCTGCAGTCGGCGGCGATCTTCGCGCTGATCATCCCGCTGTACGCCGCGTTCTTCGTGATGACGACGCCGTCGTCGCCGGTGGCCGCGTTCTTCACGTACTTCCCGACGTTCACCCCGATCACCGCGATGGTGCGCAACGCCGTGGGCACCCTCAGCGTGGTGGAGTCCGTGGTGTGCATCGTCGAGGTCTTCGCCACCGCGGCGGTGCTGCTCTGGTTCGCCGAGTACCTGTTCCGGCACTCCGTCGCGCAGTACGGCTCGAAGGTCACCCTGCGGCAGATCGCCGGCTGGCGCCGCGGCCGACCCGGGACGCGCTGACCGCGGGCGGTCCGGTCCTGCGTGGTCGTGGCCGGCCCGGTCGTGGCCGACCTGGTCGTGGCCGGCCGGGTCGCGGCTCCGTCAGATGCTGGCGAGCGCGGAGTCGAGGTCCCAGGCCACGGGCTCCGGCGCGCGCCACCCCTGGCGCAGCGTGCGGACGGCGCGGTCGAACTCGACCAGTGCGTCGAGGTACGGCCGGACGAGCATCTGCACCTGCAGCCCCTCGTGGACGGCGAGCAGCTGCGTCGCAGCCTGGTGCGTCGGGATGCCGATGTGCTCGGCACCGGATGCGACGTCCCGCTCGAGCCCCGCGGTGAGCTGCTCGACGTGCTCCTCGAACCGCTTGCGGAAGAGCTCGGCGAAGTCGCGTTCCGACGCGGCGATGGACACGACTCCGGCCAGGAGCCTCACGAGTCCCGGGTCGGCGACGTCCTCGGCGAGGGTCAGGCGGACGTGGTCGACGGTCGAGGCCGGCTCGACCGAGCGCCGGGTCCCGCGCAACTGCGTCCAGCGGTCGTAGGTCACGAGCAGCAGCGCGTCCCAGATCGGGAAGACCCGTTCGACGACCGCGGTGTCGAGCCCGGACGTCTCGGCGACGACGCTCGCGTCGACGTCGTGGTACGGGTGCAGACGGAACGCACGGATCGCGCCACGCACGATGCGTTCGGCCAGGACCGCCTCGTCGTCGTACGTCACGTCGCAGGAGTCTGCCATCTCCACAGTCCACAGGATGCGCCGTCGCGTGTCTCCACCCCGTGTGGGGGGCACGGGGACGTCCGACGGGCGGCTCAACCGACGGTGACGGGCGCCGCGGAGGGCTTCCGTCCCTGCGACATCCACACGAAGAACCCGGTCAGCGTGAAGGCACCGTAGAAGACGTACATGAGCCCGGAGGCGTAGTACCCGGCCGAGAACAACAGCGGGACACCGACCAGGTCGACGGCGACCCAGACGAGCCAGAACTCGACCCAGCCCTTCGCCATGCCGTAGGTCGCGAGCACCGACCCGACGAAGATCCAGGCGTCGCTCCACACCGGCTCGTAGGAGCCGAGCGCGCGGAACAGCGGGGTCAGCAGGGCGGTGCCGCCCACCATGACGAGGACCATCAGCGCGCGGGTCGGCCAGGAGGCCCACCTCGGTTCGACGACGGTCGTCGCGTCGTCCGCGCGGTGCGTCCACCGGTACCAGCCGTAGACGCTGACGACGATGAACATGACCTGTCGGCCGGCCTGCCCGAGCAGGTTGACCGGGTTCGGGGTGTCGAAGAGCGCGCCCATGAAGACGGTGAAGAGCAGGGCGTTGCCGAGGATGCCGACCGGCCAGGCCCACACGCGGCGACGCATCCCGCCGAGCGCGCTGAGCAGTCCGAACACGTTGCCGATCACCTCACGCCAGAGCACGGTCTGGTCGCCGATGACGAGCTGCGCGTCGAACAACCACCTGACGATGCCCATCGACCCTCCTCGTTGCCGGGCCTCCCGACGGCCCGGACGCTCCAACGGTAGGACCGGCGTCGGCATTCCGCGGACTCCGCGACCCCGCGTGACACCGCGGTCTAGGCTCGGGGGTCGTGACGGACGAGGGCGCGACGGACGGGGTGCGGCGCGCACGGGACCTGCTCGCCGACGCCGCCGGCCGCCTGCGCGAGGCCGACGTCCGCGACGAGGCGCTCGGCGAGTACGTCGAGCCACGCGCCGTCCTCGGCATCCGCCGCGAGCCGACGATCCGGTCGCTCGGGCGGGTGTGGCGCGTCGGCGCCCTGCTGCTCGGGTCCTCCCCCGAGACCGCGGGGCGGGTCTGGGCGACCGGGCGCATCACCCGTGTCACGGACCCCGGTCGCCAGCAGTTCGTCTCGGTGTCCGCCGAGGTGCGGCGCGCGTACCGGGCGGCGGCGGCCAAGGGGCACTTCGCCGAGGGCGACACCGTCAACCACGGCGCGGTGCCGGTCCCGCTCGACGACACGCTCGTGGGTGCCGCCGGTGTCCTCGCGGTCGCCGACGACGAGCCGGTGGTCCGCTGGTCGGCGACCGCCGGTGCCGTGGTGCCGCTCGCCGACTACCTGCGCGACCGCGTCGCCCTGCTGGTCGATCCACCGCGGGGCGCGACCGACTGACGGCCGGTCAGGCGCCGCCGTCCGACGCGTCCGCTCCCCCGTCGGTCCCGTCGACCACGCGGTCGAGCCACTCCGCGAGGACGGCCCGCTCGGCCGGCGACAGCGCGTCGAGTCCGTCGACGCCGGCGCGCAGGGTGAGTGCGGCGGTGCGCAGTGCGCGGTCCGGTCCGGCCGGCACGTCGTCCTCGGCCACCAGGACCTGCGACGCGACCGCGGCCCACGCCCGGTCGGCGAGGTCGCTCCGC
Source organism: Curtobacterium sp. ME26 (assembly GCF_903970945.1). NCBI lineage: Bacteria > Bacillati > Actinomycetota > Actinomycetes > Micrococcales > Microbacteriaceae > Curtobacterium > Curtobacterium sp. ME26. Next base: position 51,682 of record NZ_CAJCKG010000004.1, on the reverse strand, counting down.
CGGTCGTCCTCGGCCTCCTCGGCCTCCCCGGCCTCCCCGGCCTCCCCGGCCTCCCCGGCCTCCCCGAGGATCGCGAGCACCGTCCCGGTCCCGGCCGCGTGGACGAGCCGCACGGCGTCGGCCTCGCGCACGAGCAACCGCCCGACCGCTGCGACGCGACGCAACCGTTCCTCGAGCGCCCGCAGTCCGGCGGCGACGGCGGGTGATCCCCGGCCGCGGCGCGGGTCGCTCATGATGACGAAGAGGTCGGGGTTCGCGAGGCCGAAGGCGATCGTTGCGTCCCACCCCGAGCGGAGCGCCGCGACGGGGTCGGTCCCCTCGGCAGCGCCGTCGGCGACGAGCGCGGCCTTCTCGGCGGCGAAGACCGTCATCGCGTGCTCGGCGACGGCGTCGAGCAGGCCGTCCTTGTCGCCGAACAGCCGGTAGATCGTGGGCGCCTGCACCCCGGCACGCCCGGCGACCGCACGGGTCGTGACCGCGTCGGCCCCGTCCTCGTGGAGCAGCTCGGCCGCAGCTGCGACGATCCGCTCGCGGACGTTCCGGCGCGGGTCGGCGTCGGGTGCGGGAACGGAGGCCGAGGTCGACGACATGGACCAACGCTAACAGGGTCTTGCTATCGCCGGAAGCAGCGCGTACGGTCGTCGCCGTTACCACCGCTAACAGGAAAGAGCATCCAATGATCACCATCACCGGAGCGACCGGCGCCCTCAACGGCGCGACCGCCGACCACCTCCTCCGTCACCTGCCGGCCTCCGACTTGACGGTCGTCACCCGGGACCCCGCGAAGGCGGCGTGGTTCGCCGACCGCGGCGTGGCGGTCCGACCGGGCGACTACGACGACCCCGCGACGCTCCGCACCGCCTTCGCGGGCGCGGACCGGCTGCTCCTCGTGTCGTCGAACGACCCGGCGGGCGACACCGTCGCGCAGCACCGCAACGCGGTCGACGCCGCGGTGGCAGCGGGCGTCGGGCACCTCTTCTACACGAGCCACCAGGGGGCGGGCGCGGACTCACCGTTCGTCCCCGCACGGCACCACGCGGCGACCGAGGACCTGCTCGCGGCCTCCGGCCTCCGGTGGACCTCGCTCCGGAACGGCTTCTACGCGCACAGCCTGCAGTGGCTGTTCGGTCCCTGGGCCGCGACGGGGACGGTCTCCGTGCCCGCGGACGGTCCGGTCTCGTGGACCGCGCGCGAGGACGCCGCCGAGGCCGCCGCCGCGCTCCTGCTGCAGGACGCCCCCGCCGAGGGGCCCGTGACGATCACCGCGACCGCCGCACCGACGTTCGCCGACCTCGCCCGGCGGCTGTCCGACCGTGTCGGTCACGAGGTCGGCTTCGAGCTCGTCGACCCCGAGCGGTGGGTCGAGCGCGCCGTGGCCGCCGGCCAGGACGAACGCATGGTCCGGTTCCTGCTCGGCATGTACGAGGCGGCGGGCGCGGGGTGGTTCGCCGGCACCGACCCGACCCTCCGGGCGCTGCTCGGGCGCGAACCGCGGTCCGCGGACGACGCGCTCGACGACGTGGTCGCCGCCGCCCGGTGACCCGGAGCGTCAGTCGGCGAGCCGGTCCGTGACCGCCGCACGGGCCATGGCGTCCCGACCGTCGCCGAGCGCACCACGGCTGACGGACCACAGCGCCGACTCGACGGCCCGCGCCGTGCACCAGGCCGCGATCCGTCCGACGGGCTCCCCGGTCACGTCGGCGAGCAGCGCGGTGCGCGCACGCACGGTGGCGGTCGGGTCGGCGGTCCGGAACGGGTCGTCGACCTGCGCCAGGAGCGGCCCGAGGTCGTAGGCGGGATCACCGACCATCGGCGTCGGGTCGATGACGAGCCACGGCGAGCGCCCGGCCGCGAGGACGTTCCCCGGGTTCGCGTCGCCGTGCACCACCACGGTGCGTCGTGCACCGACGGGCAGGGCGCGGAGGAGCTCGGCGCCGCGGCGGACGAGCCCGGGGTCGAACGGCGGGGCGACGGCCCGCATCCGCTCCTCGAGCAGGTCCGCCCACCCGGCGGCCACGTCCGTCAGGCGTTCGAAGGGGTCGGTGTCCGGCACCCCGGCCGCCCACAGGCCGCCGAGCAGCTCGGCGGCGGTCCGCAGCCGTTCGGCCGCCGGCAGGTCGACGCGATCGGACAGACGCGTCCCCGGATCGCAGCGCTCGAGCAGGAACACGAACGGGTCGTCGGGGTCCACCGCGAGGAGCCGCACCGCGCCGTCGCCGTCCCACCGGGCGAGGGCGGCCGCCTCGTGCTCGGCCTCGCGGTGCGGGAAGGAGAGCTTGAGGACCGCGTCGCGCCCGTCGGGGGTCGTGACGGGCAGCACGTGCGAGATGCTGCCGCCGCCGAAGGGTGCGCCGACCCGCAGGTCCCACCGCGCGACGGCGTCGCGGAGCAGCCGCGGGACGGACGCCCGCCAGTCCTGCTCGGTCGGCCACATGCGGTGAGCGTACCGACGACGGGCCGCGACGGGCGGGGCGGGGCAGCTCCGTGCCTCCCGGCCGTCGTGACCCCCGTTCGGGGTACGCGCTTGTCCGCCGCAGCACCGACTGCCGCGCCCCGCGGGCGGGTCTACCGTCTGTTGCGGGCGGCAACGGGGCCGCCCGACGACGAATCGAGCATCATGCAACGACGGATGAGCACGCTCCTCGCGACGATCACGGCGGTCGGCCTGGTCGGCGCCCTGACGCCGGCCCTGCAGGCACAGGCAGCGGTCCCGACCAGCGACACCCCGGACTTCGGGAGCAACGTCAAGGTCTACAGCCCGTCGACACCGACCTCGACCATCCAGGCCGACGTGGACGCGGCGTTCAACGCGCAGCTGCGGAGCACCACCGCGCAGTTCGGGTCGCAGCGGTACGCGTTCCTGTTCAAGCCGGGCAGCTACGGCCGGGTCTGGGCGAACCTGGGCTTCTACACGTCCGTGGCGGGTCTCGGCAGGAACCCCGACGACGTCACGATCAACGGGGCGGTCAACGTCGACTCCGGGTGGAACGCCGGCGACGAGAAGAACGCCACGCAGAACTTCTGGCGGTCGGTCGAGAACCTGGCGATCGTGCCCGAGGGCGGCACCGACCGGTGGGCCGTGTCGCAGGCCGCGCCGATGCGCCGCGTGCACGTGAAGGGCAACCTGACGATGGGGCCGTCCAACCAGGACGGCGGCCAGGGCTACTCGTCCGGCGGGTACATCGCCGACTCGAAGGTCGACGGCACCGTGACGAGCGGCTCGCAGCAGCAGTGGTACACCCGCAACTCCACGCTCGGGTCGTGGCAGGGCGGCAACTGGAACATGACCTTCTCGGGTGTCCAGGGTGCGCCCGCGAACGACTTCGCGAAGAGCTACACCACCCTGGCGACGACGCCGGTCACCCGCGAGAAGCCGTACCTGTACGTCGACTCGTCGAACAAGTACCACGTGTTCGTGCCGTCGCTGCGGACGAACTCCTCCGGCGTCACGTGGCCGGACACCACCGGGACCGACATCCCGATGCGGAGCTTCTACGTCGCGCACCCGGGCGACTCCGCGGCGACGATCAACAGCGCGCTCGCGCAGGGGCTCAACCTGTTCTTCACCCCCGGCACGTACCAGCTGAACGCCGCACTGAACGTCACGCGTGCCGACACCGTCGTGACGGGCATCGGCTTCCCGACGCTCGTGCCGACGGCCGGCAACTCGGTCATCACCTCGAACGACGTCTCCGGCGTCAACGTCTCGAACCTCGTCGTCGACGCGGGCACGCAGAACAGCGCGCAGCTCGTCCGCCTCGGTGCCAGCGGCTCACACGTCGACCACGCCGCCGACCCGCAGAGCATCCAGGACGTCTTCTTCCGCGTCGGCTCGAGCATCCAGGGCAAGGCCACGACGACGCTGCAGGTCAACGCCGACGACACGCTGGTCGACCACATCTGGGCCTGGCGAGCCGACCACGGCGGCGCGGCCACCGGCTGGAACGTCAACACCGGCGCGACCGGCGTCGAGGTGAACGGCGACGACGTGCTCGCCACCGGGCTGTTCGTCGAGCACTACCAGAAGTACGAGGTGCTCTGGAACGGCAACCGCGGTCGCACGATCTTCTTCCAGAACGAGATGCCCTACGACGTGCCGGACAACGCCTCGTGGCAGAGCCCCACGGGCGCCGGGTACGCGGCCTACAAGGTCGCCTCCGGGGTGACGAACCACGAGATCTGGGGCGGCGGTGTGTACTGCTTCTTCAACACGAACCCGTCGGTGCACGCGGACCGCGCGCTCGAGACCCCGACCACCTCGGGCATCCGGGCGCACGGGCTCGTGACGGTCTCGCTCGGTGACACCGGGACGATCTCGAGCGTCATCAACGGCGTCGGTGGATCGGTACCGACGTCGGCGGGCAACACCGCGCCGAACCGCGTCGCGGCGTACAACTGAGCCGAGGCACGGGCAAGCGACCACCACGGTCGAGCGGGGTCGTCGGCGCGAGCCGGCGGCCCCGCTGCCGTGCCGGACAGCACGCACGACCGCTCGACGGACGGGGCACACGCGCCGTCAGCCGGACGTCACACGTCGCCGGTAGCGTCCGGGCATGGCACCCGAGCGCGGCAGCACCGAAGCCGGCAGCACCGACCGCAGCAGCACCGATCGCCGTCGCCTCGTCCTGCCCGGGCAGTACGGACCCCTGTTCGACGACGGCGGCCCCGCCCTGGTCGTCGAGGCCCGCGAGTTCTTCACCGCGCGCCCGGTGCACCGCGCCAAGGCACACCTCTGGCTGAGCGCCCTCCGGCACCGCGTCCGCGAGCTCGGCGACCGCGCCGAGCACGTGCAGGTCGACACCCTCCGCGAGGCGCTGGTCGGCCGCGACGACCTCGACGTGGTCGACCCACCCTCCCGGACCCTCCGCGCCCAGGTCCGGCACTGGGGCCGCGGCACCGAGGTCCTGCCGAGCCGCGGGTTCGTCACCGACGAGGCCGAGTTCGCCGAGTGGGCGGCGCAGGGCACCGGACGGTTCCGGATGGAGACCCACTACGAGCGGGTCCGCCGGCGCGAGGGCTGGCTGATGCAGTCCGACGAGCCGATCGGCGGGAAGTTCAGCCTCGACGACCAGAACCGCGAGCCGCCGCCCCGGGGCGCGACGACGCTCGGGCTGCCGGACCCCTGGTGGCCGACCGAGGACGACATCGACGACGAGGTCCGGCACGACCTCGACCGCTGGGAGCGCGACGGGGTGGCGAGGTTCGTCGGCCGCGACGACACCCGCCGCTTCGCCGTCACCGCGGACGAGGCCCGACAGGCCCTCGACGACTTCGTGCAGGTCCGGCTGGGTGACTTCGGCCCCTTCGAGGACGCCACGCTCACGAACGACTGGACGATGGCGCACTCGCTGCTCAGCGTCCCGATGAACCTCGGCGTGCTCGACCCGTTCGAGGTCGTCGAATCCGCACTCGTCGCGCACCGCGACCACGACGCCCCGCTCGCGAGCGTGGAGGGCTTCGTCCGCCAGGTCGCCGGCTGGCGCGACTACGTCTGGCACCTCTACTGGTGGTTCGGCGACGACTACGGCGCCGAGGAGAACGCCCTCGGCGCGCACGAGCGGCTCCCCCGCTGGTGGCAGGAGCTCGACACGTCGGCGATCGACGCCGTCTGCCTGTCCACCGCGATGGAGGGCCTGCACGACCACGGCTGGCTCCACCACATCCAGCGGCTCATGGTGCTCGGCAACTGGGCCCTGCAGCGCGGGTACGACCCGGTGCACCTGACCGAGTGGTTCACCGACGTGTTCGTCGACGGCACCGACTGGGTGATGCCCGCGAACATCATCGGTATGTCTCAGCACGCCGACGGCGGGATGGTCGCGACGAAGCCCTACGCGTCCGGCGGGCGGTACATCGACCGGATGTCGGACCACTGCGGCGGCTGCCGGTACGACCCCACGAAGCGGCTCGGCGAGGACGCCTGCCCGTTCACCGCCGGCTACTGGGCGTTCCTGTCGCGCACGGAACCGGCGCTGCAGGACAACCCGCGGATGATGCGGCCGCTCCAGCAGATGCGGCGGCTCACGGACCTCGACGAGGTGGTGGCCCAGGAGACGCGACGCGGCACGCCCTGACCGGCCGTCCGGTCCGTCGGGACCGTGTGACGGACGGGAGGCGCGGTGCGGCGCCGCCCCGCGCCTCCCGTCCGACGTCCGCTCACCGCCCGGACGGGGCACACCGGTAGGGTCGGCTCGTGGCCAGCAACGACGCATTCGACGACCGCTACGACCTGCGCGAGTTCGCGCCGACGACCGACGACCAGGGGGCGCCGACGCCGGAGACCGAGGCGTGGATGCGCGCCGTCGGGCTCGGGTTCCACGAGCCGCACCCGGACGCCGAGGGCGCTGCCCGCATGGCGTCGCACTTCCTCGAGGACCAGGAGACCTTCCTCGGCGCGTACCTGCGGGACCCCCTCCCCGGGTCCGTCGACGAGACGTGGCCGGCCGGCACGTTCACGTGGTTCCGCAAGCGGCTCAGCTGGGGCGACGGCGCCTCGATCGACACGCAGGCGATCTCCGCCGTGACCGTCCGACCCACCGAGCGTCGGCGCGGGATCCTCCGCCGGATGATGACCCACGCCCTCGAGCGCGGCGTCGCCGAGGGGTACGCCGTCGCCTCGCTCACCGCGTCCGAGGGCACGATCTACCGCCGGTTCGGGTTCGGCAGCGCGATCCGCGAGCGCGCCGTCCGCGTCCGCCGCGAGCGCGCGCTCCCCCTGCTCGCCCCGACGACCGGCACCGTCGCCGTCGTCACGCCGGAGTGGCTCGCGGGCGGCGTCGGCCGCGCCGTCTTCGACCGGTTCGACGCCCGCACCCCGGGGTCCATGGTGCGCAACGCCGGCACGTGGCCGATCGTGTTCGGGCTGCGTGACGGCGAGGGCAAGCCCGCGACCGACGTCCGCGCCGCGGTGCACCGTCCCGCCGGCGCGACCGCCGCCTCGGACGTCGACGGCTACGTGACGTGGCGCGTCAAGGAGGGTCGCGGCGGCACCGACACCGTGCTCGAGGTCGTCGACCTGGTGTACGCCACCGACGCCGCGTACCTGTCGCTGTGGGAGTTCCTGCTGTCCATCGACCTCAACGACGTCGTCCGGTACACCCGCTCGCGGCTCGACGACCCGGTCGTCGCGGCGCTCGGGGACAACCGCGCCTACGACGTCGAGCACGAGGAGGACCACGTCTGGCTGCGGGTGCTCGACGTGCCCGCCGTGCTGACCTCGCGTCCGTACGCGGTCGACGGGTCGATCTCGCTCGCGGTGTCCGACGCGATGGGCTTCGCCGCCGGCACCTACCGTCTCGACGTCGTCGACGGACGGGGCACCGTGACCCGGACGGCCGACGACGACGGTGGCGAGGCGGACCTGCGGCTCGACGTGGCGGACCTCGGCGCGGTGCTCATCGGGTCGGTGTCGCCGGTGACGCTCGCGGCGGCGGGGCTCGTGCACGCGGACGACCCGGCGGCACCGGCGGTGTTCCGAGCGATGCTCGTGCCGCCGCGGGTGCCGCACGGGATCACGTACTTCTAGGCGCCCCGGGAGGCGCGAGGACTCCACAGGACCGGTCCTCGCGCCTCCGACGGTGTCACTCCACCAACGACTGCACGGCGTTCCACAGGTCGAACTGCTTGCCGCCCGTGAAGAACGCTCCGGCGCGCTTGAACCGGTAGTCGGTGGCCCCGGGCATGCCCGCGCCCTGCAGCCGGACGTGGCCGACCGGGCGACCGACGTCGGCGCTCGTCACGGTCCAGTCGGACGGGGCACCGACCGGTGGGCCGTCGCAGGTCACGACGTACCGGTGCCCCGTGTCGGTCTCGACGTCGAACCGCGGTAGGTGGTCGAGGTCGGCGTCGCGGTCCTGGGGTCGACCCTGCACCGTGACCGTGCTGATGTTCGCCTGCACCACCCTGGTCTCCTCCTGATCGGTCGCCATCGGCCGGTGTCAGGCCGGGTTCGCCTTGAGCAGCCGCTGCACGGCGATCATGGCGCCGCCCACCACCGCCGGGATGCCACCGCCGGGGTGCACCGACGCGCCGACGCGCCACAGCCAGGGCTTCCACGGGTCGTTGTACGACGGGCGGTGGAAGGGTCCGCTCAGCCACGGCGGCCGCGCTGCCCCGTAGAGCGCGCCGTGGGGTTCGCCCCCGCCGCCGTAGTACTGCGGGTCGAGCACGACCTGCTCGTCGAGCAGGTCGGTGAGGGGCCGGTCGAGGCCCATCGCGCTCGAGACCCGGTCGACCTCGCGTCGGACGAAGGGGTGCTCCACCGTGTACCGCCCGCCGTCCGCGGGGGCGGTGAGCAGGATGCCGAGGGTGCTGCGCGGGTTCGGGTACACCTCGCCGGCGCGGTACTGGTTGACGAACACCATGGTGTCCGCCGGCTCGTCGCCCGCCTCGAGGCTCCGGTGGAGCGCAGCGGGCTTCGTGGGCAGCACGACGCTGTGCGTCGCGAGGGCGTCCGGCAGCTCCTCCCGCAGCACGCCGTACACCGCGACGGCCGAGCAGGACAGGGCGCGGGGGCGTCGACGGGGCAGGGTCGGGATCCGCGACGGACCCGTCAACGTGGTCAGCCGGTCGGCGTCGAGTGCGCTGACGACCAGGTCGGCGCGGTGGTGCCCGACGTCGGTGGTGACGGAGCCGCGCTCGATGCGGGTGACGGCCTCGCCGGTGCGGACCTCGACCCCGGCCGCCTCGGCCAGCCGACCCAGCGCGAGCACGATCTCGTACACCCCGCCGCGCGGCACCCAGGCCCCGGTCTCCGCCATGATCGCGGGCATGCTCGCGTAGAGGGCGGGGGTGCGCGACGGCGAGACGCCCGCGTTGAGGGTGTGGATCGCGATGATCTCGCGCAGCCCGTCCGGCAGCCACGGCAGGCTGTCGAGGTAGGCGCGCGTGGTGAGCCGCGAACCGTACACGGCCAGCAGCCTGCGGAGCGCGGGCAGCGCGGCCCGGTCGAGCGGGTCGGCGAGCAGCAGCTCGGTCACGTCGTCGGCGAGCGGCGCGTGCAGGTCGGCGAAGCGTCGCCAGGCGGGGTACCAGGGGTGGTCGGGCGCCACCGGCAGGGAGGTCTCCTCGCCGTCGTGGTAGTACCGGCCGACCTCGGGCATCCGCACCAGGTCGAGGCCGCCGACGTCACTCGTCCGGTCGGCGGGACGCCCGCCGTCGCCGAGTCGGCGCAGCAGCTCGTCCCACACCGCGGGGAAGGTCACCAGCGACGGCCCGGTGTCGATGCGGTCCGCCCCGAGCTGGATGCGGCGACTCTTGCCGCCGAGCTCGGCGGAGGCCTCGAGCAGGGTGACCCGGTGCCCCGCGTGCGCGAGCAACGCGGCGGCGGTCAGTCCGCCGATCCCGCCGCCGACCACGACGATCCGACTCATGCGCGGCCTCCCAGGACGATCGAGACCAGGAGCAGCACCCCGGCGAACGAACCCGCGATGTAGGGGAACGCGACCGACAGGCGGTAGAGGCGGTGCCCGGTCTCCGGCGTCGGGTCGCGCAGCAGGGACACCACGAGGATGCCGGCGATCAGGAGGTTGACGGCGGCCACGGGCATGCTCACCACGGCGAACAGCGCCGTGGAGACGAGCCACCACACCCCGCTCCAGACCGCGGTCCCGCGCGCGCCGAGCCGCACCGCGGTGGTGGTGATGCCCGCGTCACGGTCCTCGACGATGTCCTGGACCGCGTCGAAGGCGTGCTTCGCCACGCTCCACGCCATCAGCCCGAGGGCGGCGGGCCACACCGGCGTCACCTCGAGGGCAGCGGGCACGATGACGAGCGGCAGCGCGTAGGCCGCGTTGCTCAGCGAGTCGAGGAAGGGCCGTGCCTTGAAGCGCAGCGGCGGTGCCGAGTAGAAGACGAAGACACCCACGTAGAGCAGGATCGCGACGTTCGCGAGCGGCGGCAGCGTGAGGGCGAAGAGGACGAGGAACGGGACGTTGACGGCCGCCACGGCCCAGGCGATGAGGCGGACCTCGGACTGTCGGATGCGCGCACCCTCGATGGAGCCCTTGCGGGGGTTGGCCGCGTCGGTGTCCTGGTCGTAGATGTCGTTGACGCCGTAGATGAGCAGGTTGAACGGCAGGGTCAACCACAGGATCACCGGGAGTGCCCGGAGGTCGAACAGCGAGCCGGTCAGCCAGACGGCGACGAGCCCGGACCCGATCGTGTTGATCCAGAGCACCGGTCGCGAGATGTGGACGAGGCGGCGCACGGCGAGACCGAGCCCCGACGGTGCGGTACTCGACATCGTTCCACCACCGTCTGTCACGAGGTCGAGCGTACGCGCCGCGGGTCGGCACCGCGTGACGGTGCCCGGGCCACACTGGTCGGATGCGCATGATGCTGCTCACCGCAGGCACCCGAGGCGACGTGGAGCCGTTCACTGCGCTGGCACGGCACGCCGCCGCCCGCGGTCACGAGGTCCGACTGGCACTCCCCGACGACGCCGTCGCACCCGCGGACGTGGACATCGTGCCCCTCGGCCTGGACGCCCGTCGGGTGCTCGCGCCCGCCGGACGCTCCCCGATCGCGATCGCGCACCACCTGCGCTCCGAGGTGCGGCCCGCGATGCGACGCATGTTCGCCGCCGCGGTCCGGGAGACCGTCGCCTTCGACCCCGACGTGGTGGTGCACCACCCGCTGATCCTCAGTGCCCCGATGGTGACGGACACGCTCGGCGTGCCCCGCGTGCTGGCGGAGTTCGCGCCCGTGGCGACCCCGAGCGCGCGCTTCCCCGCCGCCGGCGGCCCGACCGCCACCCGAGACCTCGGCTCGGGCAACCGGACCAGCTACGCCGTGCCGCGCGCCGCCGCACGCCTGTTCGACGCCGACGTCGCGCGTGCCGCCGCCGGGTTGCCGGGAGGTCGTGGTCCCGCCCGGCGGTCGTCCTCGCGGGCGACCCTGATGGCCGTCAGCCCCGCGTTGCTGCCGCGTCCAGACGACTGGCCGGAGCGTGTCCACCAGACGGGTGCCTGGTACGAGGACGGACCGGCCGCGGCCGCCGACCCCGTCGTCGCCGCGTTCCTCGACGCCGGCCCGTTCGTCGTGGCCTCGCTCGGTTCGATGGCCTCGCTCGGTCCGTCGGGTGCGGGGGCCGCATCGGCCCGCGGACGTGCGGTCGTCACGGCAGCCCGGTTCCACGGTCTCCGCGTGTTGCTCGTCACCGGGTGGGGTGGCCTCGCGCTGCCGCCGGAGTGCCGCGGTCCGGACGTGCTCGCGGTGCGGTCGGCACCGTTCGACGCGGTGTTGCCGGGCGCGGCCCTCGCGGTGCACCACGGCGGTGCCGGCACCTCCCACGCGGTCGCCAGGGCCGGGGTGCCCGCCGTCGTCGTGCCCGTGACCGCCGACCAGCCGTTCTGGGCCGCGCAGCTGCACCGGCAGGGGCTCGCCGCGGCGGCGGTCCCGCTGCGGCACCTGTCGGCCTGGACGCTCGCGTCGGCGATGGGCGATGCCCTGTCCCGCCGCGAGCGGGCGGCAGAGGTGGGTCGGGTCGTGCGGCGGGAGCACGGCGTGCGGCGGGCGATCGACGTGCTCGAGTCCCTCTGAGGCCCCGTCCCACCGTCCGTCCCCCGACCGCGGAGGGGTCAGCGGTCGAAGAGGCCGCCGAGGAAGTCGTTCCCGAGGTTCGACGCCTGCTCGCCCAGGCCGGAAGCCTGCTCTCCGAGGCCGCTCGCCTGCTCGCCCAGCCCGCTGGCCTGCTCGCCCAGGCCGCCGAGGAACTGCTCGCCCTCGGCCGCGAAGCCCTCGACCCCGCCGCCGAGGTCGGCCGGGCCGAGGTCGCCGATCCCGGACGCGATGCCCTCGAAGTCGACGCCGAGGTCCGCGGCTCCGGCGAGCACCGGCGCGGCGGCCGCACTGACGACGGCACCACCGGCGACCGCCACGGCCAGGCCGCCGACCGCCATCGCACCGGCTCCGACCGCGGCGCCGCCGGCGAAGGCACCACCGCGCCCGCCCGTCGACCGGCCGGACCCGCCGAGCACACGACGGATGAGCCCGGGGCGGGACATCTCCCCGCGGGTCATCGCCCGGGCCATGCCGCCCGACGAGTCGTCGCGCAGGTGCTCGTGCGGCGGCAGCTCGGAGTTGAGTCGGTCACGGACCTGCTGCCGCTGCGCCGGCGTGAGGCGTGCGAACGCGTCGTGGTGGACCTGCTCGAGCTGGTCGGGGTTCGAGGTGCGCAGCAGGTAGTCGTACTTCGCCAGCGCCACCTTGTCGGGGTCGGCCTGGCCGTGCTGCTGCGGTCGGCCACCGTGCTGCGGCTGCCCGTACTGCTGCTGGCGGGGTTGCTGCTGGCCGTACTGCTGCTGCTGCTGCTGCTGCCCGTACTGCTGCTGCTGCCCGTGCGGACGCTGCTGCTGCGAGCGGTCGTCGCCCGTCAGCTTGTCCGCGGCCGTGCGGACGATGTCACGCCAGTCGCTCCCGCCCGAGGACGGCTGCTGGTTGCCAGCGGCGGCGTTCCCCTGACCGCGCTGCTTCTGCATCTGCTTGTCGATGACCTTCGAGGCCATGCCGAGGATCCGGTTGAGGTTCGCCATGCACCAACCTTTGTGATCACACATGTGAGCACTCAGCGACCCACCCGTGCCCGAGCCGTCGAACTCCTGCACATCTGCTGATCCCGCCCGCTCGTGGGTCAGGACAGCACGCGCGCCAGGAACGCGTTCCGGAAGCGCCCGGACGGGTCGAGGTCGCGCGCGAGGGCCGCGAAGTCGTCGAGCCGCGGGTACACCTCGTGCAGCCGTTCCACGCCCGCCGCCGACACCTTGCCCCAGTGCGGCCGCGGGTCGAACTTCGCGAGGACCGCCTCGATCCGCTCGACCGCCGACGCGACGGCCGCCGGGTCGCGCCGGAAGGTGAAGTGCAGCCCGACCGACCGTCGACCGGTCGAGGGCGCGAGCCACGCCGTGTCCGCAGCGATCGTCCGCACCTCCGCGGCGATGAGCAGCGGTGCGAACACCGGCTCGAGCGGCCGGAGGGCGTCGAGTGCCGCGACGGCGTGCGCCGCGGGGATCAGGTACTCCGCCTGGATCTCCGCCCCGGTGGACGGCGTGAAGGTCGACCGGAAGTGCGGCAGCCGCTCGGCCCAGGGGCCGGGCACGCCGCCCTGCTCGGTGACGCTCGCGGCGTCGTTCTCGCCCGGGTGCACCGGTCCGTCGGCGCGGCGGGCACCGAGGGCGACGAGGTCGACCGCGGGCCCGGGCTCGTCGACGCGGTGCTTCGTCCACACCTGCCGGGCGCCGCGGTCGTCGAACGAGGTGAACATCGACACCGAGTAGGCGTCGGACAGCACGTCGTCGAAGTGGGCCGACACGGCGTCCCACGGCAGGTCGAGGTGCACGGTCGTGGCGACCTGGAACGTCGGCTCGATCGCGAGCTCGACCGCGGTGACGACACCGAGCGCCCCGAGGGCCACCCGGTGCGCGTCGAGGGCGTCGTCGGGCGACGAGGCGTCGACCCGGTCGACCGCGCCGGAGGCGCGGACGACGTCGAGGCCGACCACGGCCTGCGCGAGCGAGGGGTTGCGGACGCCCGAGCCGTGCGTGCCCGTCGCGACCGCACCGGCGACCGAGATGTGCGGCAGGGAGGCGAGGTTCGCGAGGGCCCAGCCACGGGCCTCCAGTCCGGACGCCACCTGGCTGTGCGTCATCCCGGCCGCGACGCGCACGACCCGACGCGTCTCGTCGATCTCGAGCAGCGGCGGGAGACCGGCGAGCGTGACCTGCACGGCGTCGGTGTCGGCGATCTCGTTGAACGAGTGCGTCGACCCGAGCGCCGTGAGGCGCGGTGTGGCCGCGACGAGCTGCTGGAGCTCCGCCACCGAGGTGGGGCGTTCCAGCGCGGAAGCACGGTAGGTGACGTTCCCCGCCCAGTTGGTGCGCGTCGTCGCGGCCACGGTCACGGTCCTAGAACCCGCGGTCCAGACGGTGCCACGCCTGCTGGAGGCGCAGCTCGTCGCGGAAGCCGCGGGCCGTGGTGTGCTCGTCGATGACGAGGAACTCGGTGCCGACCATGGTCGCGAGGTCCTCGACGACCTGCAGGCCGACGGCCGTCGTCATCACGGTGTGGTGCGCGGCGCCGGCGGTGAGCCAGGCCTCCGCGGCGACGGGGAACGACGGACGCGGCTCCCAGACGGCACGGCCGACGGGGAGCTTCGGCAGCGCCTCGGTCGGGGGCACGACGTCGACGACGTTCGCGGTCAGGCGGAAGCCGTCGCGGGTGTCGGAGAGCGCGACCACCACGGCCTCGCCCGCGTCGGCCGTGAAGACCAGGCGCACCGGGTCGTCCTTGCCGCCGATGCCGAGCGGGTGGATCTCGAGCGTCGGCGTCGTGGTGGTGAGCGCCGGCGAGACCTCGAGCATGTGCGCGCCGAGGATCTTCTCCGCGCCCGGGGTGAGGTCGTACGTGTAGTCCTCCATCAGGGAGGCCCCACCGGGCAGACCCGCGCCGGCGACGTTCATCGCGCGGACGAGGACGGCGGTCTTCCAGTCGCCCTCGGCACCGAAGCCGTAGCCGTCGGCCATGAGCCGCTGGACCGCGAGGCCGGGCAGCTGCTTCAGCGTGCCGAGGTCCTCGAAGTTCGTGGTGAAGGCGGCAGAACCGTTCTGCGACAGGAGCGCGCGGAGGCCGAGCTCGATCGCCGCTCCGTCGCGGAGCGCCTGGCGACGAGCGCCACCGTCCTGCAGTTCAGGCACCAGGTCGTAGGAGGCGTCGTAGGTCGCGACCAGGGCGTCGATGTCCTGCTCGCTGGCGGCGTCCACCGCTGCCGCCAGCTCGTTCACCGCCCAGGTGTTCACCTGCACGCCGAGCTCGATCTCCGCCTCGGTCTTGTCGCCCTCGGTGACGGCGACGTAGCGCATGTTGTCGCCGAAGCGCGTCAGCTTGAGCTCGCGGACGGCGGCCGCACCGGCTGCGGCGCGCGTCCAGTTCGCCACCCGCTGCTGTACGCGGGGGTCGGAGACGTGCCCGACGGCCGTGGCGTGCCGGACCCCGAGACGCGCCAGGGCGTACCCGAACTCGCGGTCGCCGTGCGCGGCCTGGTTGAGGTTCATGAAGTCGAAGTCGATGTCGCCCCACGGCAGCGCGACGTTCGCCTGCGTGTGCAGGTGCAGCAGCGGCTTCGTCAGCGCCTGGAGGCCGCCGATCCACATCTTCGCCGGGCTGAACGTGTGCATCCACGTGGTGACACCGATCACCCTGTCGTCCGCACTGGCCTCGATGAGGGCGCGGCGGATGCCGTCGGCGTCCTTGAGGACCGGCTTCCACACGAGCTTGACCGGCAGTGCGCCTGCGAGCTGCGCGTGCACGGCCTTGCTCTGCTCCTCGACCTGGCGGAGGGTCTCCTCGCCGTACAGGCCCTGGGAGCCGGTGAGGAACCAGACCTCGTAGCTGTCGAGGGTGGCCTGGGGGTTCACCTGCGTCATCGCATGGCTCCTTCGGGGTTCTGTCCGTAGACGTTCTGGTAGCGGTCGAAGAGTCGATCGACGTCGTCGGGCGCGATGGCCTTCGGTTCGCCGAGTTGGCGGGAGACGTGCACCGTCCGGGCGACGTCCTCGCACATCACGGCGGCCTTCACGGCGTCCTTCGCGTCCTTGCCGATCGTGAACACGCCGTGGTTCTGCATCAGCACCGCGCGGGAGCGGTGGCCGCTGAGCGTGTCGACGATGCCGCGGCCGATCGAGTCGTCGCCGATGATCGCGAAGGGGCCGACCGGGATCGGTCCGCCGAACTCGTCCGCCATCGCCGTGATGACGCACGGGATCTCCTCGGCGCGGGCCGCCCACGCCGTCGCGTAGGTCGAGTGCGTGTGCACGACGCCGCCGACTTCCGGCATGTTCCGGTACACGAAGGCGTGCGCGGCGGTGTCGGAGGACGGGCCGTGCGCGTTGCCCCAGCCGTCCGCCGGGACGCCGTCGAGGGTGCAGACCACCTGGTTCTCCGGGGTCAGGTCGTCGCTCGACACCCCACTCGGCTTGATGACGAACAGGTCGGTGCCGGGCACGCGCTGCGAGACGTTCCCGCCGGTCCAGATCACCAGGCCGTAGCGGACGAGCTCGCCGTGCAGGGCGGCGACGCGCTCGCGGGCCGCGGCGACGGCCGCCTTCGTCTCGTCGGTGGGCGCTTCGGTCATCGGGTCGGCTCCTTTTGGTCGGTCGCTGCTGTCTGCTCGGCCGGGAGGCGCGGCTCGGCCCCGTCGGTCGGCTCGCCCTGGTCGGCGGGCGCGTCCGGGTCGGTCGGCTCGCCCTGGTCCGTCGGTGCGCTGGTGCGGGTCGCCGCTGCCGCCACGTCCTGCACGGGCAGGGCCGCGCGGTACCGGCCGAGGTAGTCCTGGAACCCCTCGACGTCCCGCTGGTCGGGCTCGGCGACGTGCACGGCGTCCCCGCCGAACACCGTGTCGGCGAGGAAGTCCGCGAGCGACCGGTCGGTGTGCTCGAGGTACGCGGCCAGGACGGCGATGCCCCAGGCACCGCCCTCGCCGGCGGTCTCCTCGAGGGCGACCGGCACGCGGAGCGCCGCGGCGAGCAGGCGCTGCGGTGCCCCGGGCGTGCGGAAGAGCCCGCCGTGCGCGGTCATCCGGTCGACGGCGACGTGCTCGCCGTGCAGGACCTCCATGCCGATCGCGAGGGTGGCGAAGGCGCCGTGGACCTCGGAGCGGACCAGGTTGCCGAGGGTGAACCGGGCGCCCGGTGTGCGGAGGAGCAGCGGTCGGCCGTCCTCGACACCGGTCACGGGCTCGCCGGCCAGGTAGTTGAACGACAGCAGACCACCGGCGTCCGGGTCGGCGTCGGCCGCCTCGGCCAGGAGCGTCGCGTAGACGTCGTCGATGCTCGGTGCCGTGGTGCCGGCGCGCTCCCCCGCTGCCTCGGCGAACCGGCCGAACACGCGTGCCCACGCGGCGATCTCGCTTGCACCGTTGTTGCAGTGCACCATCGCGACGGCGTCACCCGTGGGGGTCGTGACGACGTCGAGCTCCTCGTGCGGAGTGGACAGCGCCCGCTCGAGCACGACCATCGCGAAGATGCTCGTCCCGACGCTGACGTTGCCGGTCCGGGGCGCCACCGCGTTCGTCGCGACCATGCCCGTGCCCGCGTCGCCCTCGGGCGGGCAGAACGCCACGCCGGGCTGCAGGGTTCCGGTCGGGTCGAGCCACGCGGCGCCCTCGGCGGTGAGCGCACCCGCGTCCTCGCCGGCGACGAGCACGTCGGGCAGCAGTGCGCGGAGGTCGGGGACGCGCTCGCCGAGCAGGTCCTGCGTGGTCGCGAGCATGGCGGCGTCGTAGTCGCGGCGGCCGGGCTCCCCCGGGGCGCTGTCGACCGGTCCGGACTCGATCGGGAACATCCCGCTCGCGTCGCCGACGCCCAGGACGTCCTGGCCGGTGAGCATCCGGTGCACGTACCCGGCGAGGGTCGTGATGCCGGCGAGCTGGGCGACGTGGGGCTCCTCGTCCAGCACCGCCTGCACCAGGTGTGCGACCGACCAGCGCTGCGGCACGTTGAAGTCGAGCGCGTCGCTGAGGCGCTCGGCCGCGGGGCCGGTCGAGGTGTTGCGCCAGGTCCGGAACGGGACGAGCAGCTCCCCGTCCTCGTCGAACGCCAGGTAGCCGTGCATCATCGCGGAGACACCGGCGGCGCGGAAGGTCGTGGGGCGGACGCCGAACTGCCGCTCGACGTCGGCGACCAGGTCGGCGTAGGCCGCGCGGACCCCGGTCTCGACGGCGACGAGGGGGTAGGTCCACCGGCCGTCGACGTACTCGTTCTCCCACTCGTGGGAGCCGCTCGCGATCGGCCGGAGGTCCTCGTCGACCAGGACCGCCTTGATCCGGGTGGAGCCGAGCTCGATGCCGAGGGTCGTGCGGCCGTGTTCGACCTGCTGTCGGCGGTCGTCGCTCATGTGTCCTCCCGAGACCTCGTCGTCCTGCGTGAGCGCTCACATCCTGGCACGTGAGCGCTCACGCCTGCAACGCGACGGCGCGCCGCCCTGCTCGCGCGCGCCGGACCCACCCGCCGCCCGCCCGCCGAACGCCCGCCGCCCGCTCGCCGAACGCCCTCCGCCCGCCCGCCGGACGGGCCGTTCCCGTCACCCTCGACGCAGCCCGGCGACGGATCCCGCCCGCTCGACGATCCTCACGCGGCGTGTCCTGCCCGCTCGGCGCCGTCCCACTCCACCCGCCTCGCCCCGCACACCCGCACCCGCGGCCGCCCGGAACCGTGGGGCGCCGGCCGCCCTCCCGCTGAGCGGGCCGTTCCCGTCACACCCGACGCCGCCCGGCGACCGATCTCGCCCGCTCGGCGATCCACGCGCGGCATGTCCTGCGCGCTCGGTGCCCGACCCACTCCGCCCGACTCATCCGCGCCGACCCGCCCGGGTCGTGCTCGCCGAGGTCCCACGACTCGCCGCTCGCGTGCCGTCGGGGTCCCGAGGAGCAGGGCGCAGGCCGCCGAGATGCCGCAATTGCGGAACCCGGGGAACCAGCGCGACGACGAGGGCGACGCCCGCTCGGCCTAGGCGCCGACCGTGCTCTCGCGCACCACCAGGGACGGCGTCACCGACACCGACGCGGGCCGGCCACCGGCGACGAGCTCGAGCAGCGACCGCCCGGCGATCCGCCCGAGCTCGTCCAGCCGCATGTCCACGGTCGTCAGCGGCGGACGGCTCGCCAGCGCCACCACGTCCCAGTCGTCGTAGCCGGTCACCGCGACGTCGCCGGGGACGCTCCGGCCGGTCTCGCGCAGCCGGTCGCACACCCCGCGGGCGATCTGGTCGTTGCCGCACACCACCGCGTCCACGTCGGCCTGGGCACGGTCGAGCAGGTCCACGGCCTGCCGCCCCCACCGCTCCGACCACTCGCCGTGCATCGGCTCCCCCACCATGCGGTCCCCGAGCACCGACCGGGCTCCGGCCGCGCGGCTGACGGCGGAACGGGCGTCGGCCGGGCCGGAGACCACGGCCACCCGGCGCCGCCCGAGTGCCAGCACGTGCGCCGCGGCGTCGGCCGCGCCCCCGGCGTCGTCGAGGGTGACCGACACGTCCGACGCCGAGGTGGACGGGGTCAGCGCGTAGACGACCGGCACGGGGACGGGGACGTCGATCGGGGGGCGGGCGTCGGCGGAGCGGCCGGTGACGATGATGCCGTCGACCCCGCGGGCGACGAGCGAGCGGAGGTAGTGGGCCTCGCGGACGTGGTCGTCGCGGGTGTCGGCGAGCAGGACCATGACCTCGCCGGCGGACAGGGCGTCCTCGGCGCCGAGCAGCACCGGCATCGTGAACCGTCCGAACGAGTCCGTCGTGACCATGCCCACGGTGTACGTGCGACCGGACGACAGCGCACGGGCCCGGGCGTCGCCGACGAACCCGAGCTTCTCGGCGGCGTCCTTCACCCGCGCTCGGGTCTCGTCGCGCAGCTGCCCCGTGTCGTTGAGGGCCTTCGAGGCCGTCCCGATCGACACCCCGGCGAGCGCGGCGACGTCGGTGATGCGGGCGGGGCGGCCGCTGCGGTCCTGGGGCACGGCAACGTCCTTTCCGGTCGGTGGTCGCGGTCCGAGCATACGCACAGCGGGTCTTGTGCAGCCGCGCGGCCTGCCGTAGCGTCAGCTACGGAAAGCGCTTTCCGCTCGGATCGCCGCTCGCCGGACGCAAGGAGGCGCCATGACCACCACGACCGCGACCGCCAGTGGTGCGCACACCGCGACCCCGGCCCTCCCGACCGAGGACGCACACCTCGCACTCCGCCCGCTGCCCGCCGGGCAGGCCCGCATCACCGGCGGCTTCTGGGCACTCCGTCAGGAGCGCAACGGGCGGGACGCGATCCGCAGCGGGTACCGGCAGCTCGAGGCCGCGGGCAACTTCCGCAACCTCCGCATCGCCGCCGGCGACGAGCAGGGCGAGGCGGTCGGCCCGATCTTCATGGACTCGGACGTCACGAAGTGGCTCGAGGCGGTGGCGTGGGAGTACGGCCGCGCCCCGGCCGACGACCTGCTCGAGCTGCAGCGCGAGGTCACCGCCCTGTACGGCCGGGCACAGGCCGACGACGGCTACCTCGACTCGGTGCAGCAGGTCCGCGGCGGGGGCGAGCGGTACACGGACCTCGAGTGGAGCCACGAGCTGTACTGCGCCGGGCACCTGTACCAGGCGGCCGTCGCCCAGCACCGGGCCACGGGCGACACCGGGCTGCTCGAGATCGCGACCGAGAACGCCGACCACCTGGTCCGCACGTTCGGCGACGGCACCGCACCGGACGGCACGCCGAAGCTGCACGACATCGACGGCCACCCCGTCGTCGAGACGGGACTCGTCGAGCTGTACCGCGAGACGGGCACCCGCGCCTACCTCGACCTCGCGCACTGGTTCGTCGACGCCCGCGGGCACGGCATCATCGAGCGCGCCGGCGGCGAGCCGACGTACTTCTCCGACCGGGTGCCGGCGCGCGAGGCGACCACCGTCGAGGGGCACGCCGTGCGCGCGGTGTACCTGGCGGCCGGCGCCGTCGACGTCGCGATCGAGACCGGCGACACCGAACTCCTCGCCGCGAGCGAGCGGCAGTTCGCCGACATGCAGGCGACGAAGGCGTTCATCACCGGTGGGCTCGGCGCGCGCTGGGACTGGGAGGCGTTCGGCGACCCGTACGAGCTCCCGACGGACCGCGGCTACGCGGAGACCTGCGCCGCGATCGGCGGGATCCAGTGGGCGTGGCGCCTGCTCCTCGCGACCGGGAAGCCCGTGTACGCCGACGCGATCGAGCGCCTGCTGTACAACGCGTTCCTGCCGGGCGTGAGCCTCGCCGGCACCGAGTACTTCTACGTGAACCCGCTGCAGCACCGCGACGCCGCCCACCGGGACGAGAACCGCTCCCCCGCGCACGGCCGCCGCGGCTGGTTCGACTGCGCGTGCTGCCCGCCGAACATCATGCGGACGTTCGCGAGCCTGGACGGCTACCTCGCGACGACGACCGACGGCGGCCTGCAGGTCCACCAGTACGCCACCGCGGACCTCGGACCGGTGCGCGTCGAGACCGGCTACCCGCACGACGGCCGCGTGGTCGTCACGGTCACCGAGGACGGCCCCCTGGCCCTCGGCCTGCGCATCCCCGCGTGGTCGGACACCACGACGGTCACCGGTGCGGGCGGCGAGGCCGTCCCGGCCCCCGGCACCCTCCACGTCGTCGAGCGCGAGTGGACCGCGGGCGACACCGTCGAACTCCGCTTCGACACGAGCCCGCACCGGTACGTCGCCGATCCCCGCATCGACGCCGCCCGCGGACAGCTCGCGATCGAGCGCGGCCCGCTCGTCTACGCCGTCGAGCAGGCGGACCAGCAGGGCTTCACGGTCGACGACCTGACGGTCGACGCCACCGCGCCGATCACCGAGGAGCGCCGCGACGACCTGCTCGACGGCGTCGTCACGCTGCGCGTGTCCGGGTCCGCCCCGGCGCAGCACGAGCAGGCAGCGTGGCCGTACCGGCGGCTGGACGAGCCGGGAGGCGCGGACCGCGCCGGGGACGCGACCAGCGTCGTCGACGCGGCCGGCCCCGGCGACGCGACCACGGACCTCCAGGCCGGGTCACCCGTCACCGCGACCGCCGTGCCGTACTACGCGTGGGCGAACCGCGGCGCAGCACCGATGCGCGTCTGGCTCCCGCTCCGGCGCTGAGCCGGCTGCACGACCGCGGCCCACCGCGCGCCGGGGTCACGCGCTCCGGCGCACCACCAGCTCCGGCCGCAGCAGCGCCTGGTCCATCGGCGCACCCTCGACGACCGCACGCACCGCTGTGAGCACCCGCTCGCCCATCGCCACGAAGTCCTGCCGCACCGTGGTGAGCGGCGGGGTGAAGTGCGCGGCCTCCGGGATGTCGTCGAAGCCCACGACGGCGATGTCGTCCGGCACGCGGAGCCCCTCGTCCGCGAAGGCGTGCAGGACCCCGAGCGCCATCTGGTCGTTCCCCGCGAACACCGCGTCGACCGCGTGCACGTCGATCGTCCGCGCCGCCGCGAAGCCGCTCGCCGGGGTCCAGTCGCCGTCGAGGACGACCGGCTCGAGGCCCGCCTCGCGCATGATCCGCTCGAAGGTGGCGCGGCGCACCTCGGACTCCTGCGACACCGCCGGTCCGGCGATGTGCACGATGCGTCGGTGCCCGCGCGCGAACAGGTGGTCCATCACGAGCGTCGTGCCGGCGGCCTGGTCGATCGCGACGGCGGCTACGCTCGGCGCCGCCGGGGTCAGGGCGTCCCGCTGCACGGCGTTGGCGACGACGACCGGCACCGAGACCGGGATGGTCAGGGACGCGAGGGCGTCGAGCACGCGGTTGTCGGCGGCGACGAGCACGATCGCGGCGACGTCCTGCGCCAGCAGCGTGGTGAGCGCCCCGGACAGGTCGATCGGGCGCGGCTCGTCCGGCAGCGTCGAGAGCAGGACGTGGTAGCCCGCCGACCGGGCCGCCCGCTCGAAGCCGATCGCCGTGCTCGACGGCCCGTACAGCGCGTCGCCCGCGGTGATGATGCCGAGCGCCCGGCTGCGTCCGCCGGCGAGAGCCCGGGCCGCGGCCCGCGGACGGTACCCGAGGGCCGCGACGGCGTCCGTCACCTGGGACCGGTAGGCCTCGCGCACGGTCGGGTCGCCGTTGATCACCCGGGAGACGGTCTGGTGGGAGACGCCCGCGCGCTCGGCGACGTCGAAGATCGTCGGGGCCTTGCGGCGTCTGCCGCCGGGACCCCCGAGCGCGGTCGTGGTCGTCACCTGGCCGAGCGTAGCGCCCGGTCCGCCCCGCGCGGCAACATCTCGGATCGGTCACGACGAGTTGACACCCCGCCACGGAACCCTCAGTATGTGAGCGCTCACACGAGCACATCCCACGGGGCACAGCAGCCCCGGCACCCGAGTGCGTCGATGTCGACGCGCAGGAACAGAGGTACTTCGATGATGAAGCGCAAGATCGTCGCGGGCGTCGCAGCCTTCGGCATCGCCATCGCACTGGCCGGCTGCTCCGCAGGCGGACGCGGCGCCACCGGCAGCGGTGACGGCGGCGGCGACAACAAGGGCGCCCTGGTCGGCGTCGCCATGCCGACCAAGGTCTCCGAGCGGTGGATCAAGGACGGCGACGCCGTCAAGAGCGACCTCGAGAAGGCCGGCTACAAGGTCGACCTCGAGTACGGCGACAACAAGGTCCAGCAGCAGGCCCAGCAGGTCAGCAACATGATCACCAAGGGCGCAAAGGTGCTCATCATCGCGTCGATCGACGGTGGCGCGCTCTCCGACCAGCTCGACCAGGCGGCGAAGGCCGGCATCAAGGTGATCTCGTACGACCGCCTGCTCACCGGCAACAAGAACGTCGACTACTACGTGTCGTTCGACAACTACAAGGTCGGCGTCGACCAGGCCACCTCGCTGCTGACGGGCCTCGGGCTCGTCGACGCGGACGGCAAGAAGACCGGCAAGAAGGGCCCCTTCAACATCGAGGTCTTCGCCGGCTCGCTCGACGACAACAACGCGGGCTTCTTCTTCAACGGCGCGATGGACACCCTCAAGCCGTACCTCGAGGACGGCACGCTGAAGATCGGCTCCGGCCAGGACCAGCTCTCGCAGGCCGCCACGCAGCAGTGGGACCCGGCGACCGCCAAGGCCCGCATGCAGAACCTCGTCGCGTCGACCTACTCCGGCGGCACGAAGCTCGACGGCGTGCTCTCGCCCTACGACGGCATGTCGATCGGCATCATCTCGGCCCTGCAGGGCGCCGGCTACGGCTCGGGTGACCGTCCGCTGCCGATCGTGACCGGCCAGGACGCCGAGGCCGCCTCGGTCAAGTCGATCATCGCGGGCCAGCAGTACTCCACCATCTACAAGGACACGCGCAAGCTCGCGAAGCAGTCCGTGACGATGGCCGAGGACCTGCTCACCGGCAAGACCCCCGAGACGAACGACGACAAGAGCTACGACAACAAGGTCAAGGTCGTCCCGACCTACCTGTTCCAGCCGACCGTCGTCACGAAGGACAACTACAAGGAAGTCCTCGTCGACTCGGGCTACTACACCGAGGCCGACCTCAAGTAGTCGCAACCATCCACAGGACTGGAGGCGCGGTGCGGCCCCGCACCGCGCCTCCAGTCCGTCTCCACCCGCGCGCACGCGCGGACGACGGAAAGGCGGTCCACATGGCGGACACCATCCTCGAGATGCGGGACATCACGAAGACCTTCCCCGGTGTGAAGGCGCTGCAGGGCGTCTCGATCGAGGTCGAGCGCGGCCAGGTCCACGCGATCTGCGGCGAGAACGGCGCGGGCAAGTCGACCCTGATGAAGGTGCTGTCGGGCGTCTACCCGCACGGCTCCTTCGACGGCGAGATCCTGCTCGACGGCAAGCCGGTGCAGTTCGGTGACATCAACGACTCCGAGAAGGCGGGCGTGGTGATCATCCACCAGGAGCTCGCACTCAGCCCCTTCCTGTCGATCGCCGAGAACATCTTCCTCGGCAACGAGCGCGTCAAGGGCGGGCTCATCGACTGGAACAAGACGAACTTGGAGGCCGCGGCGCTGCTCAAGCGCGTCGGGCTCAAGGACAACCCGGTCACCAAGATCACCGACATCGGTGTGGGCAAGCAGCAGCTCGTCGAGATCGCGAAGGCGCTCTCGAAGGAGGTCCGGCTCCTCATCCTCGACGAGCCGACCGCCGCGCTGAACGACGACGACTCGGAGCACCTGCTCGAGCTCATCCGCTCGCTGCAGGCCGAGGGCATGACGGCGATCATCATCAGCCACAAGCTCAACGAGATCAAGGCGATCGCCGACAAGGTCACGATCATCCGCGACGGCAGGACGATCGAGACGCTCGACATGCACGGCGACGACGTCTCCGAGGACCGGATCATCCGGGGCATGGTCGGTCGCGACCTGTCGAGCCGCTACCCGGAGCGCGAGCCGAAGATCGGCGAGGAGCTCCTGCGCATCGAGGACTGGACCGTCCACCACCCGCTCGACGGCTCCCGCGAGATCATCCACCAGGTGAACCTCGACGTCCGCGCCGGCGAGGTCGTCGGCATCGCCGGCCTCATGGGCGCGGGCCGCACGGAACTCGCGATGAGCGTCTTCGGGCACTCGTACGGCACCGGCATCTCCGGCACGGTCTACAAGCGCGGCGTGCCGATCAAGACGAACACCGTGACGCGGGCGATCGACAACGGCATCGCCTACGCCACCGAGGACCGCAAGCGGTACGGCCTCAACCTCATCGACGACATCAAGCGGAACATCTCCGGCTCGGCGCTCGGCAAGCTCGCCGACTGGGGCTTCGTGAACGCGTCGAAGGAGACCACGGTCGCCGGCGGCTTCCTGAAGAGCATGAACATCAAGGCGCCGAACGTCGACGCCGTGACGGGCAAGCTCTCCGGCGGAAACCAGCAGAAGGTCGTCCTGTCGAAGTGGATGTACGCCGACCCCGACGTGCTCATCCTCGACGAACCGACCCGCGGCATCGACGTCGGCGCGAAGTACGAGATCTACACGCTCATCAACGCGCTCGCCGACCAGGGCAAGGGCGTGATCGTGATCTCGTCCGAGCTGCCCGAGCTGCTCGGCATCTGCGACCGCATCTACACACTCTCCGGGGGCACGATCACCGCTGACGTGCCCCGCTCCGAGGCCACACCCGAGGTCCTCATGCAGTACATGACCCAGGAACGGGAGACCCCAGTCAATGAACGCGCTTAAGTCCGCCGCCGGCTACCTCACCGGGCAGCTCCGACAGATCGGCCTGTTCATCGCGCTGATCGTCATCGTCATCTTCTTCCAGGTGGCGACGAGCGGCATCACGCTGGCCCCGATCAACGTCTCGAACATCATCGTCCAGAACAGCTACATCCTGATCCTGGCGATCGGCATGGTGATGGTGATCATCGCCGGCCACATCGACCTGTCGGTCGGGTCGGTCGTCGCGTTCAGCGGCGCGATGGCCGGCGTGATGATCACGCAGTGGGGCATCCCGTGGCCCGTGGCGGCACTCCTGTGCCTCGTCGTCGGCGCGCTCGTCGGCGCCTGGCAGGGCTTCTGGATCGCGTACTTCGGCATCCCGGCGTTCATCGTGACGCTCGCCGGCATGCTCGCCTTCCGCGGTGCCACCCAGATCGTGCTGCAGAACCAGCAGATCTCGCCGTTCCCGGAGGGCTTCCGCTCGCTCGGCTCCGGCTTCCTGCCGTCGTTCGGCACCACGGGCTACGAGCCGCTCACGATGATCCTCGGCATCGCGGCCGCCGCCGTCATGGTGATCTCCGCGTTCCGTGGGCGCATCACGCGCCGCAAGTACCAGCTCGAGAGCGAGCCGTTCGCCTGGTTCATCGTGAAGACGGCCTTCGGCGCCGCACTCGTGATCTACGTGGCGCTGCTGCTCGCCAGCTACAACGGCACCCCGATCGTGCTCGTCGTGCTCGGCCTGCTCGTGGTCGTCTACTCGGTGGTCATGCGCAGCTCGGTGTTCGGTCGCCACGTCTACGCGATCGGTGGCAACGCCCTCGCCGCGCAGCTGTCCGGCGTCAAGACCAAGCGCGTCACGTTCCTGCTCTTCGTGAACATGGGCGTCATCGCGGCCCTGGCGGGCGTGGTCTTCACGGGCCAGCTCAACCTGGCCGCCCCGGGTGCCGGCAACGGCTTCGAGCTCGACGCCATCGCGGCCGTGTTCATCGGTGGCGCCGCGGTCACCGGCGGCATCGGCACGGTGCCGGGTGCGATCGTCGGTGGTCTCATCATCGGCATCCTGAACAACGGCATGTCGATCCTCGGTGTCGGCACCGAGTACCAGTCGCTCATCAAGGGCCTGGTGCTGCTCGCCGCCGTCGCGTTCGACGTGTTCAACAAGCGCCGGGCGGCGTCCGCGCGCAAGTAGCGGCGCCCCGCGCGACCACTCCCCAGAAGCGACAGACCTCCGTGGAACTCCCACGGAGGTCTGTCGCTTCCGCGTACCGGTTCAGGCGGTCAGGACGGCCCACCCGGCGGCCGGGAGGCGCAGGGTGCCGTCCCGCAGGTCGCCACCGCCCGCCTCGACGCGCGTCGCGTCGGCGGCGGGCAGCTCGACGGGGTCGTCCGCCAGGTTCAGGGCGGTCACCACCGCGGCGTCGGCCGTCGCGGTGCGCAGGACGACCGCGGTGTTCGTCAGGTGGACGACGTCGGTGTGGGCGCGGTGCAACCACGGGTTGCGCCGCCGCAGGGCCACGAGCGCCTCGACCGCGTGGGTCAGGTCGGTGGGCTCGGGCGCGGTCGACGGCAGCTCCGGTCGCACCGCGTCGTCGCCGCCCTCGCGCTCCTCCTTGACCGCGGTCCAGCCGTACTCGTCGCCGGCGTAGACGACGGGCGTGCCCGCGACGGTGAACAGCACCGCCGCCGCGTGCCCCGCGAACCGCTCCCCCACCGCGCTCGCGATGCGGGTGACGTCGTGGTTGCCGACGAAGGTCGTCGGGACGAACGTGCCCAGTAGGGCGTCGTGCCGTTCGACCGCGTGCGCGAGCTCGAAGCAGTTCCGGTCCGCGATGCCGTGCCAGACCGCCTGCCACAGCTCGTACTGCGTGGTCGAGTCCATCGTCGACTGCGCGACGACGGCCGCCGCGTCGCCGTGGATGACCTCGCCGCTGAACCACGCGTCGGGGAAGCGCTCCCGGACGCGCGGCAGCACCCGCGCCCAGAAAGCCGGCGGCACCGCGTAGGCCGCGTCGAGCCGCCACCCGTCGATGCCGCGCCCCAGCCAGTACGTCATCACCTCGACCACCAGGTCCTCGGCGGCACGGCCCTCGTGGTCGAGCGCGACGAGGATGTCGTGCCCCTCGAAGTCCCGGACCGGCACGGGGTCCCCGGCCTGCCAGCCGGACCGCTCGACGGCGAAGAGCTCCGCGGTCGGGGCGTCCGGGCCCTGCTCCTCGAGCGCACGGAAGGCGGGGTGCTCGCGCCCGACGTGGTTGAACACGCCGTCGAGCACGACCCGCACGCCGCGTTCGTGGGCTGCCCCGACGAGTGCGTCGAGGTCGGCGTCGTCGCCGAGCCGCGGGTCGACCCGGAAGTGGTCGACCGTGTCGTACCCGTGCGTCGAGGTCGCGAACACCGGGCCGAGCAGCAGCCCGTTCAGCCCGAGGTCGACCACGTGGTCGAGCCAGGGCACGAGCCGCTGGAGCCGGTGCTCGACGGCACGCTCGTCGACCGGGGTCCGCGGTCGGACGTCGGCACCGACGGCCCCGAGCGGGTAGACGTGCCACCACATCACGTGTTCGACCCAGGCGGGCTCGTGCGGGCGGAGGGGCTTCGGGTCCGGGTTCACCGCTCCGATGCTGCCAGCCGGGTCCGGGCTGTGCACAGGTCCGGACCCGGGGACGAGGATGGGCGCATGGGACGATCGATCAGGACCGCCGAGGACGCAGCGGCGTCGGAGCAGGCACACGCGGAGCGCACCTGCGCATCGTGCGGCCGACGGATGCCGTCGTCGGCCCCGCACGACGCGAAGTACTGCTCGGCGGCGTGCCGGAAGCACGGCCTCGACGACACCGACCGCGCGCTCGAACAGCGGATCGACGAGCTCCTCGCCGCCCGTGCGCGGAGCGCGAGCATCTGCCCGTCCGAGGTCGCCCGGTCCGTCGCGCCGGACGACTGGCGTCCGCTCATGGAGCCGGCACGACGAGCGGCCCGGCGGATGGTGGCGCGGGGCGAGGTCGAGATCACGCAGCACGGCAGCGTGGTCGACCCGTCCACGGCGAAGGGCCCGATCCGGATCCGCCGCCCCCGGTAGGGAACACCTGTCGCCGTCGCGCGTTGCACCCGACGATGACGACCACCACAGAACCGATCCCCGCCCGCCCCGAAGCCCTCGTCGTGGGGGCCAGCGGCATCACCGGCTCCGCCCTCGTCGACCACCTGCTCGACCTCGGGTGGGCCGTGACCGCGCTCTCCCGCCGTCCGCTCCCCCGCGACGGCGTCCGGACCGTCCCCGCGGACCTGCGCGACCCGGACTCGCTCCGGGCGGCGCTGGCGGATGAACGCCCGACGCACGTGTTCTTCACCGCCTGGCAGCGACAGGACACCGAGGCCGAGAACATCCGGGTCAACGGCGGCATGGTCCGGGACCTGCTCGCCGCCCTCGCGCACGCGCCGCTCGAGCACGTCGCGCTCGTCACCGGCCTGAAGCACTACCTCGGCCCGTTCGAGGCGTACGCCGCCGGCGAGATGCCGGACACGCCCTTCCACGAGGAGGAGCCGCGCCTGGACACCCCGAACTTCTACTACGCGCAGGAGGACGAACTGTTCGGCGCCGCCGAGCGCCAGGGCTTCACGTGGTCCGTCCACCGCTCGCACACGGTGATCGGCCACGCGGTCGGCAACGCGATGAACATGGGCCTGACGATCGCGGTCCAGGCCACGCTCGCCAAGGAACTCGACCTCGACTTCGTCTTCCCCGGCAGCGAGGCGCAGTGGAACGGCCTGACGGACATGACCGACTCGGGCATCCTCGCCGAGCACATGGTGTGGGCGGCGACCAGTCCCGAGGGGGCGGACGAGGCGTTCAACGTGGTCAACGGCGACGTCTTCCGCTGGCGGTGGATGTGGCCGCGTCTCGCCGCGCACCTTGGCGTCGACCCGGCACGCGTCGTCGGGTACGCAGACCGTCCGCGCCCGCTCGAGGAGCAGATGGCCCCGCACGAGTCGGCGTGGGCGGACATCGCTGAGCGGCACGGACTCGTCGAGTCCGACATCGCGCGCCTGGCGTCCTGGTGGCACACCGACGCCGACCTCGGCCGTGCGATGGAGGTCGTGACCGACATGGGCAAGAGCCGCGAGGCGGGCTTCACGGCCTTCCGCCGGACCGAGCGCGCCTTCACCGAGCTGTTCGACCGCTACCGCGCGGACCGGCTCGTCCCGTAGTCGTACCCCGCTGGTACCGGTCGGGGTACAGCAACCTCCGCCCCTGCCGCGAGCCGTCCACCGACGGGTGGTTGTGTCGAGGGCACAGGCGCCGGGGACCCTCGGCGGTTCCCGGAGGAAGGAAGCACCATGTCGCTCGGAGACAAGGCCAAGGACGTCACGCAGAAGGTCGCCGGCAAGGTCGAGGAGGCCGTCGGCAAGAAGACCGACGACGCCGAGCTCAAGCACCAGGGCCAGAAGGACCAGGTCATGGGCGAGGGTCGCCTCGACAAGGAGAAGGCCAAGGACGCGTTCGACGGCAAGTGATCGTCGATCACCCGTGACGCCCGCACCGCTCGACGGTGCGG
Organism: Curtobacterium sp. ME26; assembly: GCF_903970945.1. Taxonomy (NCBI): domain Bacteria; kingdom Bacillati; phylum Actinomycetota; class Actinomycetes; order Micrococcales; family Microbacteriaceae; genus Curtobacterium; species Curtobacterium sp. ME26. The sequence continues at coordinate 21,465 of NZ_CAJCKG010000004.1, read as the reverse complement.
GCGTTCGTCGTTCCGGGCCGTCGCCGACGTCGGCCTGGCCGTCGACTCAGAACGCGTAGCGGATGGTGCAGGACGGCAGGTGCTCGGCGACGAGCTCCCGGAAGCGCTCCACGAGCTGCCCCTTCATCCCGGACCGGTAGCGCACGTTGACGGCACCGTTCTGCGACACCTTCTGCTCCTGCAGGTCGGGACGCCAGAGCAGGTCCTCGGCCTTCGGGTGCCAGCCGAGGTTCACCTCGTGCAGGGGCTGGTTGTGCGTGAGGAAGATCACCTCGGCGGCGAGCTGCGCCTTCGCGGCCGGCGACAGCACGTCGTCGACCTGACGGAGTAGCTCGGCCCAGTCGGCCTCCCATGTCGGGGTGAGGATGACCGGCGAGAAGTTGAGGTGCACCTCGTACCCGGCCTCGACGAAGTCGTTGACCGCGGCGATGCGCTCGGCGATCGGGCTCGTGCGGATGTCCGTGACCTTCGCGGTCTCGTGCGGCATGAGGGAGAACCGGATGCGCGTGCGCCCCAGCGGGTCCCAGTCGAGCAGGTCGCGGTTGACGTACTTCGTGGCGAACGAGGCCTTCGCCGTCGGGGTCATCCGGAACAGGTCGCAGAGGTCGCGCACGTTGTCGCTGATCATCGCGTCGACCGAGCAGTCGCTGTTCTCGCCGATGTCGTAGACCCAGGCCTCGGGGTCGCACTGGTTCGGCTCGGTCTTCGGGCCCTGCTTCGCGATGTTCCGGGCGACGTGCTTCGTGATCTGCTCGATGTTCGCGAACACCGTCACCGGGTTCGAGTAGCCCTTGCGGCGCGGGACGTAGCAGTAGGCGCACGCCATCGCGCAGCCGTTCGCGGTCGACGGGGCGATGAAGTCCGCGGAGCGACCGTTCGGCCGGGTCACGAGCGACTTCTTGACGCCGAGCACGAGCGCTTCGGTCTTGATCCGCACCCAGCGCTGCACGTTCCGCTCGTCGCCGTGCACCTCGGGGATGTTCCAGTGCGAGGCGACGGGCACGATCTCGGCCTCGGGCCAGCGCCCGACCACCTCCTGCCCCCGCGGGAGCTGGAGGGCGGCGTCCTCGGCGTAGATCCGCTTGACGTCGAGCATCGGACGGGTGCGCGCTTCGGTCATCGAGACCTGTCTACCGCCCACCACCGACGGTGCAGACTCGGGAGCATGACCGCCGAGCCCGACGACCACTTCTTCGTCGTGGACGGCCGCCGCTGGCGCCGGACCGACCCCGCGCTCCCGGAGGAGGTCGCCGCGGCCCTCCGCTCCCACCTCGGTCGCGGTCGCAACGCGGTGAGGCGGGCGAAGCAGGCCGGCGACGAGGACGCCCTCGCCGCCGCCCGGCACCGCAACGGCCTGGCGAAGCACGGTCTCGGCGAACGCGGCCCGGAGTGGTGGTCGCGCCCCGAGGCCGACCGGATCGCCGACGCCCGTCGTGCCCTGGCCGACCTCGACGCGGACACACCGTGACGACCACGATCCGGCAGCCCCGTTCGGACCGGGTCCTCAACACCGTGGTGTTCGGCCCCGTCGCGGTCGGCACCGGGATCCTCCTGGCGTCGGTCGCGTTCGTCCCCGGTGTCTCGGCGGGGGCCTTCTGCTTCGTGCTCGGTGCCGCCGTCGTCGCGCTCGGGACCGTCGTGTCGGTCCGGCTCCCCCGCGTCGCCGTCCGCCTGACCGACGACCGACTCGAGTACGTCGGCTTCCTGCTCTCGTGGTCCGCACCGCGGGCCGGGATCGACACCGTGCTCGACGACGCCTTCGTCGAGTGGCGGGACGAGCGCGGTGTCGAGCACCGGCGGCAGATCGGGTTGCTGACCCGGGCATGGGAGGACGACGGCACGAGGTTCGCTCCGCTGTGGCGCTGGCGACGAGAGGGGTTGCTCCGGGTGCGCGCCTGGGCCGACGCCCGCGCCCGTTGATCCTTCCCAGGACGCCCGCGATGGGAAGCGGGAACGGGCGTACCTGGTCGGATCCAGCGACCGGGTACGCCCGTTCCGACCAGCTCCGCCCGATCCTCCGCGGCGGTCAGCGCAACGCGGCGCGGAGCAGCGGCAGGAGGGCATCGCCCTCCGTGCCGCGGACGACCGGGACCCCGGCGAGCTCCGAGGTCCCTCCGGCGTCCCGGGCGTCCGGCGCCACCTGTCGCAGCGCGATGGCGTCGACCGACCCGGGGTGCGCGCGGGCGAACTCCTCGTAGAGGTCCGGATCGTGCTCGCCGTCGTCGCCGATCAGCACCCAGGACACCTCGGGCAGGTCCTCGTGCAACCGCACGAGCGAGGACCGCTTGTGCTCCGAGCCGTCGCGGAACCACCGCGTCGGCGTGATGCCCCAGTCGGTCATCAGGACGGCGCCCGCGGGGAACCCCTGCTTCCGGAGGAAGCGTGTGACGACACCGGCGAAGTTCCACGGCCCGTTGCTGAGGTACACCGTGGCCGCTCCCTCCTGTCGGCGAGCGGCCTCGCGGACGAGGGCCGCCATGCCGGGGACCACCCGTCGGGTCGAGCTCGTGCCGAGGAGCGTGCGTCGTGCCGCCTGCAACGGGTGCCCGATCCCGGTCACCCAGACCGTGTCGTCGATGTCGCAGACGACACCCCGTCGTCCGGTGACGACGTGGACCGGGACCCTGGCCGGGGGCCGGCCGTCCACGTGCAGCAGCGCCGTGGCCGGACCGTCGCCGAGCGGCTCGTCCAGCGGAACCGTCACGTCGACCAGCCCACCGTCGTCGCTCGACACGGTGGTCGTCACACCGGCGAGCTCGACGCGCACCTCGGCCGCCGGGCACTCCAGGGTGAGGAGCCGCCGCCACGCAGCGACACCACGGCGGGCAGCGGGGTCGGCCGACGCCGGAGCGAGAACGACGCGCGCGAGGACCCGCGCCTGGTGCGTGCTCGCGTAGCCCGAGTACGGGAGCAGTGCGGGCCGCCACCCGACGCGCTCGGCGAGCGCCGACGCCCCTGCCCGGAGCCGGGTCCCCGTCGCGTACGCGACCGGGACGGCCCCCTGCTGGACGGCACGCAGGAGACGGGTCAGGGCAGCCATCGGCCCACCCTACCGACGCGTCCGTGAGCGGAGCCGGGTGGACGCCGGGCCCAGCACCGGGATCCTCCGCCGTGCATACGATGGCCGGATGACCGTGCCCGAGGACAGCCCGATCCGGTACGTCGCCGTCGGCGACAGCTTCTCCGAGGGCGTGGGCGACGAGGGGCCGGCGCCGTTCACCGGGTGGACGGGGCGGCTCGCGAGCGCCCTCGCGGCGACCACGAGCCAGCCGGTCTGGTTCGCGAACCTCGCGATCCGCGGACGGTTGCTCGACGGGGTGCTCGGCGAACAGGTGCACCAGGCACTCGCCCTCGACCCGCAGCCGACCCTCGTGACGTTCTGCGCGGGCGGCAACGACCTGCTGCGGCCCTCCTTCGACATCCCCGCGCTGATCGGGCGGCTCGGAGCGGCCGCCGAACGCTTCCGGGAACGCGGCATCCTCCTCGCGCTCGTGAGTCCGGCAGACCCGAGCGCGCGGCTCCCCCTCGGACGGTTGATCAACCGCCGTGGCGACGCGTGGGCCACCGCGTTGTCGGAGCTCGCTGCGGAGCGGGGACTGCCGTTCGTCGACGTCTCACGGGACGTCCAGCTCGGCCAGCCGGAGTTCTGGTCGACCGACCGCCTGCACATGAACGCGCTCGGGCACCAGCGCGTGGCGGAACTGGCGCTCCGCGCGATCGCCGACGGCCCCGGCCCGGTCGACGCGGCAGCACCCGAGGCCGTGGGGACCCGCCTGGCCGAGGAGCTGCGGTACTACCGCGAGTACGTGGTGCCCTGGCTCGGTCGGCGGATCAGGCGCCGGTCGTCCGGGGACGGCCGGACCGCGCCGTTCCCGACGTGGACGCCCGTGTCCTGATCCGCCGGCCCGTCAGGCCTCGGTGTGCCCCAGGTCCGGCTCGGCGAGCAGGCAGACCGTACGGGACGCCGCCGCGTGCAGCTCCAGGACGACGACCTCGTTCCGACCGGCACGGAGCACCGGACCCGGCACGGCCAGAGTCTTCTGGGGTCCCCGCGACCAGTACCGGCCGAGGCAGAAGCCGTTGACCCAGGCGACACCCTTGCGGAAGCCGTCGAGCGACAGGTACCGGTCGTCGGCCGTCGCCAGCTCGAACGACCCCGCCGCGACCACCGGACCGGCGAGCACGTCGCCACCCGTCGGCACGACGTCTGCCAGTGCCGACAGCGCTGCCGGGGCGATCGGGTCGAGGGCGAGCGGCGACGCGGACCACCGGGCGAGCGGCACGCCGTCGACGGCCACGCCGCCGATCAGGCCCTTCGGCTCGCCGATGCGGGGCCCGTAGTCGACGCGGCCCTGGTCCTCGACGAGGAGCTCGAGCGTGCCGACGACCGGCGGGAGGGCGATCGCCCGGTCGTGGTGCTCGCGTTCGAGGACGCCGACGACCACCCCGTCGACGGAGACGACCGCACGGTCGCGGACCTCGGTGCCGACGGTCAGGACGCCCCCGGTGGGCAGGTCGACCTCGGTCCGGTACAGCACGAAGCCGCTCGCGGCGCCGAGGGCGTCGAAGGTCGGCGGCTCGTCGTGCGTCGACCAGTCGGTGAGCGTGGGCAGCAGGGAGCGGAGCGACGCGACGCGGTCCAGGCGGACGGCGAGGTCCGTGGCGGGGGTGACCCGTGCCTCCCGGCCGCTCGGATCGTCATACGGATCAAGGCGACCCGAACCACCCTCCCGCATCGACTCGGGCAGCGGCGGGACGGGCGCGTAGCGCTCGATCACCGCGCGGAAGGCGTGGAACTTCGCCGTCGGGCGACCTGCCTCGTCGAGCGGAGCGTCGTAGTCGTACGAGGTCGCGATCGGACGGTACACGCCCTTGTCGTTCGCGCCGTTGGTGAAGCCGAAGTTCGTGCCGCCGTGGAACATGTAGATGTTGACGGAGCCGCCGGCGGCGAGCAGGTCGTCGAGGTCCGATGCCGACGCGGACGCCGGGGTGGTGTGGTGGTGCTCGCCCCAGCTGTCGAACCAGCCGTCCCAGAACTCCGAGCACATGAGCGGCCCGGTCGGCTGCGCCTGGCGGAGTCGCTCGAGCCGCGCGGTGGAGCGCGAGCCGAAGGAACCGGTCTTGTGGAGCGAGGGCAGCGACCCGTCCTCGAGCATCGAGTCCATCGGCTGGTCGACGCTCGTGAACGGGACGGTCAGGCCGACGGCCCGGTGCATCGCCTCGAGCTCACGCAGGTAGGACGCGTCCGAGCCGTAGGCGCCGTACTCGTTCTCGACCTGCACGAGCACGATCGGCCCGCCCTGGTCGATCTGGCGCGGGACGAGCACCGGCGCGAGGTGCTCGAGGTACTCCCGCACGGCGGCGAGGAAGCCCGGCTCGTTCCGGCGGACGCCGACGGTGCCGTCGGCGAAGAGCCAGTACGGCAGCCCGCCGTTGGTCCACTCGGCGCAGATGTAGGGCCCGGGGCGCACGATGGCGTGCATGCCCTCGGCGGCGACCAGGTCGAGGAACCGGCCGAGGTCGAGGCCGCCGGTCAGGTCGAACACACCGGGACGGGGCGCGTGGGCGTTCCAGGCGACGTAGGTCTCGACGGTGTTCAGGCCCATCAGCTTCGCCTTGCGGATCCGGTCCTGCCAGAGGTCCGGGTGCACGCGGAAGTAGTGGATCGCGCCGGACAGGACCCGGTGCGGCTCGCCGTCGAGCAGGAAGTCGGTCTCGCCGATGGCGAAGCGCATGAGGTGACTCGTTTCGTACGACGGGGCCGTGCGGACGGGAGTGTCCGCACGGCCCCGGTGGGGGTGTGACGGGGTGCTACTTGGAGGTGACCGTGAAGCCCTGGTCGTTGCCGTACTTCACGAGGGCCTTCTGCCAGGCCTGCAGCCCGCTCTCGAGCGAGGTGCCCTTCTCGTACGACTGCCCGACGGTGTCGGCGTAGACGCTGTTCGCGTACACCTGGTACGGCAGGTAGGTGAAGTCGTTGGCCGACGTCTTCGACGCGTCCACGAGCACCTCGTTGATCTGCTGGCCACCGAAGTACGACGGCTTCTCCTGCAGGAACGAGCTCGAGTCGAGGTCGGCGGTGGTCGACGGGAAGCCGCCGGACTCCATGAAGACCTTCGTCGACTCCTCGGAGGAGTTCAGCCACTTGAGGAAGCCCGCGGCGAGGGCCGGGTTCTTCGACTGCTTCATGACGACCTGGGAGCTGCCGCCGTTGCTCGCGGTCTGGGCCTGGCCGCCGTCGTAGGTCGGCATCGGGGCGACGCGCCAGTCACCGGCGGACTCCGGGACGCTCGCGATCAGGTTGCCGGGCATCCAGGCACCGGTCACCATCGTGGCGATCTGGCCGTTGCCGAGCTGCTTGTACCAGTCGTCGGTCCAGCCGGTGGTCTTCGAGAGCAGGCCCTGCTCGACGAGCTGGTCCCACGTGCTCGCCCACTTCTTGGTGCCGGCGTCCTCGAGGTTGATGGTGATCTTGTCGCCGTCGGTGGTGAAGGGCGTGCCACCGGCCTGGGCGATCATGCTCGTGGTGAAGCCGGCGTCGCCGGAGTCCGCGGCGATGTACGACTCGGGGTCGGCGGCGTGCAGCTTCTTCGCGGCGGCGATGTACTCGTCCCACGTCTTCGGCACGGCGATGTCGTACTTCGAGAAGACCTTCTCGTTGTAGAACAGCGCCATGGGGCCGGAGTCCTGCGGCAGGCCGTAGACCTTGCCGTCCATCGCGACGTTGCTCCAGGTGCCCTTCGAGAACTTGCTCTCGAGGTCGCCGAAGCCGTACGACGACAGGTCGACGAGCGAGTCGGACAGCGCGAACTGCGGCAGCGCGTAGTACTCGACCTGCGCGACGTCGGGGGCGCCCGAGCCGGCCTTGATCGTGTTCTGCAGCTTCGTGTACTGGTCGGCGCCGGTGCCGGCGTTGACGAGGTTGACCTTGACCTTCGGGTACTGCTTCTCGAAGGCGGCGACCTGCGCCTTGGCCGAGGGGGTCCAGGACCAGTAGGTCAGCGTCCCGCCGTCCTTCAGGGCCTTCGCGATGTCGTCGGACGAACCGCCCGCGGACGAGCCGCCGGAGGCGCAGGCCGCGAGGGCGATCGCGGCGGTGACGCCGATGGCGAGGGCGCTGAGCCCGCGCCGGATGCGCTTGTGCATTCGGGTGCCTTTCACTTCTTTGTGAAGAAGGGACTTCTTCGTGGAGAGGGGGTGGTGCTGCTGCGTGTCGGTCGGGAGGCGCGGGGCGGGCTGCCGGCGTGCCTCCCGTCCGGCGGGTCAGGCCTTGACGGAGCCGGCCGCGAGGCCGGACTGCCAGAAGCGCTGGAGGAAGAGGAACGCGACCACGATCGGGATGATCGTGAGGAGCGAACCGGTGACGACGAGGTTGTAGATCGGCTGCGCGCCGGACCCGGTGGCCTGCGCGTTCCACTGGTTGAGGCCGACCGTGAGCGGGTACCACTTCGGGTCGCTCAGCATGATGAGCGGCAGGAAGTAGTTGTTCCAGGTGGCGACGACCGCGAAGAGCAGGACCGTGACGACACCGGGCGTGAGGAGCTTCAGCGCGATGGTGAAGAAGATCCGGAACTCGCCGGCGCCGTCCATGCGGGCGGCCTCGATGAGCTCGGTCGGGATCGCGTCGATCGCGTACGTCCAGATGAGGTACATGCCGAACGGGCTGATGAGCGACGGCAGGATGATCGCCCACGGGGTGTTCGTCAGGCCGAACTGCGAGAAGAGCAGGAACGTCGGGACCGCGAGGGCGGTACCCGGCACGGCGATGGCACCGAGGACCACGGCGAACACCGCGCGGCGACCCGGGAACTGGAACTTCGCCATGCCGTAGCCGGCGACGGTCGCGAGGAGCGTCGCTCCCCCGGCGCCCACGACGACGTACAGCAGCGTGTTGCCGAGCCACTGCATGAAGATGCCGTCGTTGTACGTCAGCGTGTCGACGATGTTCTGCCAGAGGTTGAAGTCACCGCCGAACCAGAGCCCGAAGGTCGACAGGAGCGATGCCTGCGTCTTCGTGCTGTTCACGAGCAGGTAGAACAGCGGCGCGAACGAGTAGACGACGAAGACGACCATCACGGCGGTCAGCAGACCGGAGCGCTTGACCTTGCGTCCGGCGACCGGCGCGCGGCCCCGACCCGGACGGGAGGCACGGGTCGCCCGGTCGCGCGGGTCGCGCTGCGTCGTGGTCGCCTCGGTGACCGTGGCCGGCGTGGTCGCGCCGGCGGCGGGCTGCTGCAGGGTGCTCATCGGTTCTCCTGGCGGGTTCCGCGGACCTGGACGACGTACGCGATCACGGCGGTGATGACACCCATGACGATGGCGACGGTCGCGGAGTAGTTGAACTGCTGGCCGCTGAAGGACAGCGAGTAGGCGTACATGTTCGGGGTGAAGGAGCTACCGATGACGTTCGGGGCGAGCGTCTTCAGCAGGTTCGGCTCGTTGAAGAGCTGGAAGCTGCCGATGATCGAGAAGATCGTCGCGATGACCATCGGGCCGCGGAGGGCCGGCAGCTTGATCGAGAACACGGTCCGCATCGGGCCGGCGCCGTCGAGCTCGGCGGCCTCGTACAGCTCGCCCGGCACGACCCGGAGGGCGGCGTAGAAGATCAGCATGTTGTAGCCGAGGAACTCCCACGTGACCACGTTGCCGATCGACGTGAGGACCCAGCTCGCGCTGAACGGCTGGAGCAGGTCGATGCCGATGAGGTCGTTCGCCGCACCGGTCAGGCCGAACTGGTTGCCGTAGATGAAGCCCCAGATGAGCGCCGCGACGACACCGGGGACGGCGTAGGGCAGGAACACCGCGATGCGGAAGAACCCGGTTCCCCACAGGCGGGCGCTGTCGAGGGCGAGGGCGGCGACGAGGGCCAGCCCGAGCATGATCGGCACCTGCACGAGCAGGAACAGCGTGACGCGGCCGAGGCCCTGCCAGAACGCGCTGTCCTGGAAGAGCTGCACGTAGTTGGCGAACCAGACGAACTGGTTGCCGCCGACGAGCTGGTCGCGGAACAGGCTGAGCCAGAGCGCGTACCCGATCGGGACGATCAGCATGGCCACGAGCACCACGACGAAGGGGCCGACGAAGAGCCAGCCGGTGTACCGCCCCCGGGGCTTCGGGCGGCGGCGAGCGGACGGCCGCGGGGCGGAGGCCGCCTCGGCCGGGCGCGCTGCGAGCGTGCTCATGTGACTCCCTTGTCTGCTGCGTCCGGGTCCTCCGGGTCGAGCGGCTGCGCTCGTCCGCGCGGTGGCGGCGATCCGGAGGGACGTCGATGTTGACGTCAACATCGAACGACGTCACCGTAGCATGGCAACGTCAACATGCGCTAGCGTGCGGGCATCCCGGTCGTCGTCCCCTCGACCGGCGGACCGGGGAGGAGCGTGGGTTGAGCACCGAGCTGACCGCTGCGCGACGCGCCCCGTCGATGGCCGCCGTCGCCGATGCCGCCGGCGTCTCCATGCAGACCGTCTCGCGGGTCGCGCGCGGCTTCGACAACGTCAGCCCGGAGACGCGCGAGCGGGTGCAGCGCGCCATGGACGAACTCGGCTACCGACCGAACCGGGCCGCGCGGGCCCTGCGGTCCGGACGATTCCGGACCATCGGCGTGGTCATGTTCACGCTCGCGTCCTTCGGCAACATGCGCACGCTCGAGGCCATCTCCGCCGCAGCGGCCGCCGCGGACTTCACCATCACGCTGCTCCCGATGGCGTCGCGTACCGGCGAGGGTGTCCGGTCGGCGCTGTCCCGGCTGCACGAGCAGGCCGTCGACGGTGTCGTGATCGTGATCGAGTCGCACATCATCGACACCGCCGAGGTCGCGCTGCCCGACGGCGTCCCCCTGGTCGTCGTCGACTCGACGGGCACCACCGACCGGCCGTCCATCGACATCGACCAGGCCGAGGGTGCCCGGCTCGCGACCCAGCACCTGCTCGACCTGGGCCACGAGACCGTCTGGCACGTCGCCGGCCCGGACGGGTCGTACTCCGCGGACCGACGGCTCGCCGCCTGGCGCGACACCCTCGAGCACGCCGGACGAGCGGTCCCCCCGGTCTTCACCGGCGGGTGGGCGAGCTCGGACGGGTACCGGGCAGGGCAGGAGATCGCGGCGCGACCGGAAGTGACGGCCGTCTTCGCGGTGAACGACCAGACGGCGCTCGGGGTGCTCCGCGCCGCGCACGAGGCCGGTCGGTCCGTGCCGGGCTCGCTCAGCGTGGTCGGCTTCGACGACTTCCCCGAGTCGGAGTCCTTCTGGCCGCCGCTCACCACCGTGCACCAGTCGTTCGACGAGGTGGGCCGCCGTGCCGTCGCGACGCTCCTAGCGCAGATCGAGGGTGCGCCGGCCGGACCGTCGACCGACCTCGTGCCGGTGCGCCTGGTGGAGCGCGCGAGCACGGCGCCGCCCGCCTGACCCTCCCCCGCTCCCGGCCGGGCACCGACCACCGCGGAGCAGACTGACGGCATGACCACGTTCACCTCCGTCACCGTGCTCGGCGCCGGCGTCCTCGGCACGCAGATCGCCCTCCAGACCGCTCGGCACGGCGTCCCCGTCGTCGTGTACGACATCAGCGACGACGCCGTCGCGGCCGGCCGGGAGCGTCTCGCCGGCATCGTCGAGCAGTACCTCGGCGACGTCGGCGAGGACGCCCGCCCCGACGCCGACGCCGCCGTCGCGCGGATCGACTTCGCCACCGACCTCGCGCAGGCCGTCGCCGCCGCCGACCTCGTGATCGAGGCGGTCCCCGAGCGGCTCGACCTGAAGCGCGACGTGTACGCGCGGCTCGCCGAGGTCGCACCGGCCGACACCGTCTTCGCCACGAACTCCTCGACCCTGCTGCCGAGTGCGATCGCCGACGCGACCGGCCGCCCGGACCGCTTCCTCGCGCTGCACTTCGCGAACCACGTCTGGCGGCAGAACACCGCCGAGGTGATGGGCACCGAGCAGACCGATCCGGCCGTGTTCGAGCGGGTCGCCACCTTCGCCGAGGAGATCGGGATGGTGCCGATCCGCCTGCACAAGGAGCAGCCCGGCTACGTGCTCAACTCGCTGCTCGTGCCGCTGCTCGACGCCGCCGCCGGCCTGGTCCTCCGCGGGGTCGCGGACCCCGAGACGGTCGACACCACGTGGCGCATCGGCACCGGCGCCCCGATGGGTCCGTTCCAGATCTACGACGTCATCGGCCTCCGGACGGCGTACGCGGTCGCCAGCGCGTCGCCGGAGCCGGGCGCGCAGGCGTGGGCGGAGCACCTGCGCACCGAGTACCTCGACCAGGGCAGGTACGGCGTCGAGTCCGGCGAGGGCTTCTACCGCTACCGCTGACGACGGACCCGCGCACGCGGCGCGATCGCGCCGGGACGGACGGGAGGCGCGTGGCGGCCCTGCCACCCGCCTCCCGTCCGTCCTAGGCTCGCCGGGTGGAACTCGTCGCACCGTCTCCCCGGTACTTCCCGTCCTTCGTCCGGTCCCTCCGCGAGTGGGGCGACGCCCACCAGGACGGCGCCGGGATCCGTCACGCCGCGACCCTCACCGACCGGGTGGGCTTCGAGCGGTGGGTCGACCAGCTCCTCGCGGAGGAGACCGTCCCGGCCTCGCCGGCCCACGTCACCTGCACCTACCGGTGGATGGTCGACGGCGACGAGTACCTCGGCAGCATCGCCCTCCGGCACGAGCTGAACGACTGGCTCCGCGAGTACGGCGGCCACGTCGGGTACGGCGTCCGGCCCTCGGCACGCGGTCGGGGCCTGGCGTCCGCGGCGCTCGCCGGGACGGTCCGCCTGGCAGCCGAACGCGGCATGCCCGAGGTGATGCTGACGCACGACGCGACGAACCCGGCGTCCGGACGCGTCATCGAGCACAACGGCGGCCGGTACGAGCGGACCGTGGTCGACGACGAGGGCCACCGCCTGCTGCACCACTGGATCCGCACCGGTGCACACGCGGCCGCGGACGTCGTCGACGTCGACATCGTCGGCGGGCCGGAGCCCCTGCGCGTCGGCCTGCACGACCACGACCCGGCGTGGGCGACCCGCTTCGCGGAGCACCGGGCACGCATCACCGCCGCGCTCCCCGGACTGCACGTCACGATCGAGCACATCGGGTCGACCTCGGTCCCGGGCCTGGCGGCGAAGCCGATCGTCGACGTCGCGGTCTCGGTCCCCGACGTGACCGACGAGGCCGCGTACCTCGAACCGCTGCTCGACGCCGGGTACGTCCTGCGCGTCCGGGAGCCCGGGCACCGTCTCGTCCGGACGCCCGAGCGCGACGCGCACGTCCACGTGTACGAGCACGGCGCCCGCGAGGTGGACGACTACCTGCTGCTCCGCGACCACCTGCGGCACGACGACGCCGACCGGCAGCGCTACGAGGACGTCAAGCGCGGGCTCGTGACCCGGTCGTGGGACGACTCGAACGCCTACGCCGACGCGAAGACCACCGTCATCGACGCGATCAAGGAGCGGGCTCGCGCCGCGGACCACCCGTCCTGACCGTTCGGATCACCGCCCAGCGTCCGCCGGTGCCGGCCCCGGGATGGCGATTCGGCGCTCGACGACGGCCAGCGCCACCTCCCGCAGCGGCAGTCCCGCAGAACGGGCGTGCCCCCGCAGCATCGTGAACGCCTCGTCGGGGTCCACCTGGTGGGTGTGGGCGAGGAACCCCTTCGCCTGCTCGATCACGATCCTGCTGTCCAACGCGCGCTGCAGCTGGTCCCGGGTGCGAGCGGCCTGGTCCGCGCTGCGCTGCTGCAGGATGCTGATCGACGCCACGTCGGTGAGCGCCCGCGCCGCCGTCGCGTCCTGGTCGTCCAACCGGCCCGGCGCCCGCCGGAACAGGTTCATCGACCCCAGGACGGCCGTGTGGCTCCGCAACGGGATCGAGTGGACCGAGGCGAACCCGGCGCGTTCGGACTCCTCCGCGAAGTGCGTCCAGCGACACCGCATCTCCTGCCGGTCCGCGACCGACACCGTGCGGCCCGTCTCGTACGACTCGATGCAGGGCCCCTCGCCGGCCTCGAGCTGGAGGAGCCCGAGGAACGCGCTCGCCTCGCTCGTCGACGCCGCGACCTCGAGCCGTCGCTGCGGGTCGGCGAGCAGGATCCCGACCGCGTCGACGGCGAAGATCCCGGCGACGTCGTCGACGAGGGTCTGCAGCATCTCCACCACGTCGTAGTCGCCGACGACCCTGCCGGTCGCGGCGAGGAACGCGTCGACGAGCCGACGCTCACGGGTGTCGGTCACGGGGCTCCTTCCCGGTGCGTGCGCGGGTGCGCGCTCGGTCGGGAACGGCACCGCCTCGAGTCGCTTGCCGACGGTCGGCGTGGACGACTGCAGCACACTCTGCTCGTCCGGTGGGCGCACCGCCCGACCGCGATCGGCGGTTCGTCCGCACGGTCCGGTTCCGGCTCGTCGTCCGCGCAGATCGGATGGTCGGCGGGTCCGGGCTGTTGTCACGTCCGCCCGCCTGCCCTACCGTGACGGCAGCAGCCCCAGACCCCGGCAGCGGAACATCAGAACACGTCCTCGGAACCGTTCAGGGTGGTCCAGATGATGCACGACACAGGTACCCGGACACTCGGTCGCCACCGGGTGCTCCGCACCACGTCCTCGCCGGCCGTCCGGCCCGACCCGACGTCCGCCGACTCCTTCCCGGGGTCCTGATGACGACCACCGCATCGCACCCACGGCTGTCCCGTCCCGAGAGCCCGGGGACGGGACGGTCCGACCAGGACGGTCCCACCACCGGCCGGCACGCCGTCCGGCTGGAGGCGTCCGGGGACCACCCGGACGCCGTCATCGACGAGGTCGGCGGCCTCTACGACGGTCACGGCTGGGCGGCGCACGCGACCGACCAGCCGTTCACCTACCGGTACACCGCCGTCGGCGACGCCGCGGTGACGCTGCGTCGGTCCCGCATCACCGGGTACATCCGCGGTGCGATCCCGTGCACCGACGACTACATCGTGCAGTGGCTGACCGAGGGCACCGGCGTGCCGGACGTCCGGCGTGACCGGGTCCCGATGCAGATCGGCGTCCCGATGCTGTTCCCCACCGACCGCGAGTTCCTCTTCGAGTACCAGGACTACGACCAACGGCTCGTGCACCTCTCCCGCGAGCTCGTCGACGACGTCGCCGCCGAGCGCCACCGGACCGGCGCCGTCGGCAGCCTGCAGCTCGACCACCTCCGCACGCTGGACCCGGCGGCCGTGGCGAGGTGGCGGAACCAGATGACGCTCCTCGCCCGTGAGCTCCGGAACGGCGTCGGGACGCTCCTCTGGCACACCCTCACTCGGGACGCGACCGCGGCCTTCCTCGACCTCTACCCGCCGGCGGCACCCGAGCTCCCGGCGGTGGTGTTGCTGCCGCGCCGGGCGCGGCTCCGTGCCGCCGTCGAGTTCGTGCACGAGCACCTCGACCAGCCGCTCACCGTCGCGGAGATCGCGCAGGCGGCCGGCCTGAGCATCCGTGCCGTGCAGGAGTCGTTCCAGCGGGACCTCGGCACGACGCCGATGGCGTACCTCCGTCGGGTGCGACTGGAGTGCGTCCGCCTCGAGCTCCAACGCGGTGACCCGTCGAACGCCAGCGTGCAGGAGATCGCGCGGCGCTGGGGGTTCTCGCACCTCGGGCGCTTCTCGGGCGAGTACCTGCGCCAGCACGGTGAGTACCCGCGCCAGACGCTCCGACGCTGAGCCGCTGCACCCCCGCACCCCCGGACACCGCGTCAGCCGCTGTGGTCGCGCGCCCGCTCCGTCCCGGCGGGTGCGTCCACGCGGTCGCTGTCGTCCGCCGTCCGCCGGGGGTCCACGGCGGGCCAACCGTCCATCGACGCGAGGAAGTCGTCGACGAACCCGCCCAGTGCGCCCGCACCGACCGCCCCGTCCGCATCGCTCGTCCCGGTCATGCGCAGCACTGTAGGCAGCACCCGTCGCCGTCACACGGTGAGTGCGGAGACCGGACACCGGAGGGTGGCCCTACGATCGGGTCGTGACCGTCCTCGTCCGTCCCGTGACCGCCCACGACGAAGCACAGTGGTGCGCGCTCTACGCCGGCTACCGCGCGTTCTACCGACTGCCGGACGACCCCGCCGCGGTCCGCACCACGTGGCAGTGGGTCTCCGGAGGCGCGCACGGCCTGCTCGGCCTGGTCGCCGAGGACGCCGACGGTCGACTCCTCGGGCTCGCCGACCTCCGACGGTTCGCCCGACCGTCGTCGGCGACCACCGGGCTGTACCTCGACGACCTCTTCACCGCGCCGGGATCGCGCCACCGGGGCGTCGCGACGGCCCTCCTGCACGAGGCCGCGGCGGTCGCTGCTGCCGAGGGTGCGAGCGTCGTCCGCTGGATCACCGCCGAGGACAACACCGCCGCGCGTGCGGTCTACGACCGCGTCGCCGCCGCGACACCGTGGGTCACTTACGACATGCGCCCGTCGGCGGTCTGACGCCGAGGCGGACGGGAGGCGCGTGGCGGCCCCGCACCGCGCCTCCCGTCCGACGCGTCCGCACCGTCGGGCCGGGCCGCCCACGGCCGGGCAGCCGTCCGCCGGCCGGGCACGAGCGAAGGGCGCCGGTCCGCTCGCGCGGACCGACGCCCTCCGTGCTCACTCGACGCTCACCGGAGCGCGCGCCGAGGCATCTGCACGCCGACCGTGGTCGGCGGTCGGTTCAGCCGATCGACACCGCGGTCCAGGAGACCGGCGGCAGCTCGATGGTGATCGTGTCGCCCTCGCGGCGGACGGTCTCGTTCGTCCGGAGCGCCACCCGCTCGCGGTTGCCGAGGTCGTTGACCGCGTGGAGGTCGTCGTCCCAGACGCCCTCGGCACGGACGTCGCCGTCGACCTGCAGGCCGGCGAGGTCGATCGTGACGGAGGTCGTCTCGGTCTGGTGGCGGTTCACGAGGAACACCGCCGCCTTGCCGTCCTCGACCGTGGCGGCCGAGTCGACCACCGGGACCTCGCCGTGCTTGCCGCCGTCGACGGTGTCGCCGGATGCCTTGACCTGCAGCGACGTGCCGTTCGCCAGGCGCGACGTCACCGAGAACGGGAAGAACGTGGTCTGGCGCCACGCCGGACCACCGGGCTCGGTCATGATCGGGCCGATGACGTTGACGAGCTGCGCGATGCTGGCCGAGGCCACGCGGTCCGCGTGCCGGAGCAGCGAGATGAGCAGGCCACCGACGACGACCGCGTCGGCGACGGTGTAGACGTCCTCGAGCAGGCGCGGCGCGACCGGCCAGTCCTGCAGCTCGAAGGTCTTCTGCTGCTCCTCCCACTTGCTGATCGACCAGACGTTCCACTCGTCGAAGGAGATGTCGATGCGCTTGTCCGACTTCTTCTGCGCCTGCACGTGGTCGGCCGCCGTCGTGACCGTCTTGATGAAGTGGTCCATGTTGACGCCGGAGGCGAGGAACGACGTCAGGTCGTCGCCCTCCTCGTAGTAGGCGTGCGCGGAGATGTAGTCGACGTCGTCGTAGGTGTGCTCGAGGACGGTCCGCTCCCACTCGCCGAACGTCGGCATCGACGCACCGGAGGACCCGCACGCCACGAGCTCGAGGTCGGGCTGGATCTGCCGCATCGCCTTGGCGGTCATCGCCGCGAGCTTGCCGTAGTCCTCGGCGTTCTTGTGGCCGAGCTGCCACGGGCCGTCCATCTCGTTGCCGAGGCACCACATCTGGATGGCGAAGGGCTCCTGGCGGCCGTTCGAACGGCGGTACTCGCTCAGGGCGGTGCCGGCGTCGATGTTCGCGTACTCGAGGAGCTCGATGGCCTCCTGCGCGCCACGGGTGCCGAGGTTGACGGCGAGCATCATCTCGGAGCCGACCGCGTCGAGCCAGTGCTGGAACTCGTGCAGGCCGACCTCGTTGGTCTCGGTGGAGTGCCACGCCAGGTCGAGACGACGCGGACGCTGCTCGACCGGGCCGACGCCGTCCTCCCACTTGTAGCCGGAGACGAAGTTGCCGCCCGGGTACCGGATCGCGGAGACGCCCAGCTCCTTGACGAGCTCGACGACGTCCTTCCGGAAGCCGTGCTCGTCGGCGGTCTCGTGGGCCGGCTCGTGGATGCCGTCGTAGACGTGGCGGCCGAGGTGCTCGACGAAGCCGCCGAAGAGCCGACGTCGCACCGGCCCCACGGTGAACGCGCTGTCGAGGACGAGGTGTGTGCGAGGCATGGATCTCCTTCGATCTGCTGGGGGCTCGTGCGGACGTGATCGGCCCGGTACGAAAGTGAGCGCTCACGTCTCCCTGAACGCTAGCGGGTTTCCACCGTGCGCGGAAGCCGGGACGCTGGCCCGCCGTGACGTTCACGAAAGGGGTGGCGGACCCCCCGGTCCGGCGCTACTGTGAGCGCTCACGGAGCAATGACCGCTCCGCTCGGCCCGTCCCGATGGAGTGATGCCATGCCGATCCGATCCGTTGTACCCACCCCGCAGTCCCGCGGCAGCGCGTTCACCCGACGGACCCTGCTCGCCGGCGCAGCCGCCGGTGCCGCGGTCCTGCCGCTCGCCGCGTGCTCCAGCCCGATCGCCGCCGGCATCGCCGGAGCCCCGCTGAACCCGGAGACGCTCGTCTTCTGGAACCTGTTCGGCGGTGGCGACGGCCTCCGCATGCAGTCGATGGAGGCCGGGTACGCGAAGCAGCACGGTGGTTCCTCGTCCCTGCAGGCGACGACCTTCGCGTGGGGCAACCCGTACTACTCCAAGGTCACACTGGCCACCGTCGGGAACAAGCCGCCGGACGTCGCGATCGCCCACCTCACCCGCGCCAAGCCGCTGTGGGACGGCGACCTGCTCGATCCGATCACCGAGGACGACCTGGCGAGCGTCGGCCTCAGCGCCAGCGACTTCAACCAGAAGGCGTGGACCGCGCAGAAGACCGACGGCAAGAACATCTGCATCCCGCTCGACACGCACCCGTTCGTGCTCTTCTACAACGTCGACGTCTGCCAGAAGGCGGGCCTGATCGACGGTGACGGCAAGCTCAAGGACCTGAACGGGCTGGAGAACTTCGAGGCCGCGATGGCCGCCGTCGCGAAGGTGACCGGCGGCACCGCGCTGAACGTGGCGAACGTCGTGCCGGAGACCGCGACCCCGTGGCGCTTCTTCTGGACGATGTACAACCAGATCGAGGGCGCGACACCGTTCATCAGCGACGGCGGGGCGAAGCTCACCGTGAACGAGGACGCGTACAACAAGGTCACCGACATGACCCAGAAGTGGGTGGGGAACGGCTGGCTGAACAAGGCGCTCGACTACGCGACCGCCCAGTCGCTCATGTTCGACGGCAAGGCCGGCTTCTTCATGCAGGGCGAGTGGGAGATCAGCACCGCCCAGTCGATCAAGGGCCTGAAGTTCGGCATGGTGCCGATCCCCCAGCTCTTCGACAAGCCCGCCACCCAGGCCGACTCGCACACGTTCATCCTGCCGAAGAAGGACCGGACGCCCGAGCAGCGCAAGGCGCACATGCTCTTCATCAAGCAGATGCTCGAGCAGAGCCTGACCTGGGCCGAGGGCGGACACGTCCCCGCGTACATGCCGACCTTCGACAGCCAGCAGTACAAGGACCTCACCCCGCAGTCGAACTACGCGTCCGCCGCCGAGTCCGCCGTCTTCGACGACCCCGCCTGGTACGGCGGATCCGGGTCGACGTTCGAGGGCATCGTCGGCGCCCAGCTCGCCCTCGTCCAGCAGGGCAGCAGCTCCCCCGCACAGGCGCTCTCCGCCATCAAGGGCCAGCTCGCCACCTACCTGAACACCCCGAGCCCGCTGTGATCGCGCGCTCGCTCCCTGTGGACCCCGCACGAGAGGCACGATGACGTGACCGCTGCACCAGTTCTCACCCGACCCACGGACGCCGCGACCGTCACCCGGCGCGAACGTCCCCGCGTGAACTCGACGAACCGCGGACAGGGCCGCACCGGGTGGCTGTTCCTCGCCCCGTTCGGCCTGTTCTACGCGGCCTTCCTGCTCGGCCCGACGGTGTGGATGCTCATCACGAGCTTCTTCAACACCTCGACCGTCCGCACCGGACTCGGCACCTTCGCCGGCTTCGCGAACTACGCCGAGATGCTCGGCCGGAGCGACTTCTGGTCGTCGCTCTGGCACACGCTGCAGTTCACGCTGTACACGACCCCGCCGCTCGTGATCCTGGCGTTCGTGTTCGCCGTGCTGACGAACCGGATGAACCGCGGACAGTGGTTCTTCCGCCTGGCGTTCTTCCTGCCGTTCATCCTGCCGTCGGCGACGATCTCGCTCATCTGGGTGTTCATCTTCACGCCGGCGACCGGCCTCTGGGCGAGCCTGCAGACCGCGCTCGGCATGACGCCCGGCTCGGGCATGCTCTCCAGCCCGAACACCGCCATGATCGGCGTCGCGATCGCCACCGTCTGGTGGACCCTCGGGTTCAACTTCGTGCTGTACCTGGCCGGCCTGCAGGAGATCCCGCGCGAGCTCTACGAGGCCGCTGCGGTCGACGGCGCGTCGAACTGGCAGCAGATCAAGTCGATCACGCTCCCGCTGCTCGGCCGCACGACGACGCTGGTCATCCTGCTGCAGATCATCGCCAGCCTGAAGATCTTCGACCAGGTCTACCTGATGACGAACGGCGGCCCGGGCATCTCGACCCAGGTCTCGCTGCAGCTCATCACCGGCGTCGGCTTCACCGACAACCGCCTCGGTGCGGCGTCCGCCGCGTCGGTGCTCCTGTTCATCGTGATCGTCGCGATCGCGGTCATCCGGCAGCTCGTCGAACGCGCCGCCGCCAAGCGAGAGATCGGTGCCTGACGTGACCGCCACCGAGAGCATCACGACGTCCCGTCCGCGGAAGCTCCGCTCCGGGGTGTCCGCCGCCGCGCCCGCCAACGCCGCGAAGATCGGCGTCTCCGGCAAGGGCTTCAACATCGCGGCCGCGATCATCCTGACGGTGTTCGCGATCATCTGGCTCATCCCGAGCCTGTTCGCCCTGAAGACGTCGCTGTCCGACAACGGCGTCGCCGCGCTCGGCGCCAACTCGATCCTGTCGGACTGGAACCCGACGCTGCACTCCTACGCGTCGCTGTTCCAGGCCGGCGACATCTGGAACTGGTACCTCGCCAGCGGCATCACGAGCCTGATCACCGCGGCCCTGACGGTGCTGTTCGCGTCCATGGCCGCGTTCGCGCTGTCCCGCCTGGTGTTCCGCGGCCGGAACGTCGCGTTCCTGCTCATCATCCTCGGCATCATGATCCCGACGCAGGTCCTGATCATCCCGATCTTCCAGGAGCTCAACGCCGTCGGCCTGCTGAACACCTACTGGTCGGTGATCTTCCCGCAGGTGCCCGCCGTCATCGCGGTGTTCATCTTCAAGCAGTTCTTCGACGGGATCCCGAAGGAGCTCGAGGAGGCCGCGCGCATCGACGGTGCGGGCATGTGGAAGATCTACTGGTCGGTCATCCTGCCGCTGTCGCGTCCGGTGATCGCCGCGGTGACGATCCTGACCTTCGTCGGCGTCTGGAACAACCTGCTCCTGCCGCTGTTCGTGCTGTCGAACCCGGACCTCATGACGATCCCGGTCGGGCTCGCCACGGTCCAGGGCAGCTTCGGCCAGCGCTACGCCGACATCCAGGCCGGGGCGATCCTGGCGGCGCTGCCGCTGATCATCCTCTACCTGGTCTTCCAGCGGCAGATCGTGGAGGGCGTGACGGGCTCGGGCCTCAAGGGCTGACGCCTCCACACGACGGACGGGAGGCGCGGTGCCGGCTGGCACCGCGCCTCCCGTCCGTCGTGGCCTGGCCGGCCTGCTCCTCCCGGGTGCACCAGGTCGGACCGGGCGAGCGCGGGTCAGAGCGGGTCGAGGCGTGTGCGGAGCAGGCAGAACTCGTTGCCCTCCGGGTCCTGCAGCACGTGCCAGGACTCCTCACCGGTCTGCCCGACGTCGGCCGGACGCGCGCCGAGGGCCAGCAGCCGCTCGAGCTCGGCGTCCTGGTCCTGGTCGACCGGCGACAGGTCGATGTGCAGCCGCAGCGGCTGAGCCTCCGCGTGCTCGACCTTCGACAGGATGATCGTCGGCGTCGCACCGCCGAAGCCCGACGCGGGCCCGATCTCGATGCCGTCGTCGTCCTTCCCGAGTTCGACGTAGTCGAGCACCGCGCACCAGAAGCGTGACAGCTCCTCGGGGTCGCGGCAGTTCAGCACCAGTTCGCTCAGTCGGCTGCTCATGCCCGCACGCTACCCGGACGGGATCAGGCCGGGACGGCCTCGCGCGCGTCGTGCTTCCAGAAGCCGGAGAAGGTGATCCGCGACTTCGGCAGGCCCGCGCGGTGCAGGTGTCGGCGGCCCTCGGTGGCCAGCGTCGACTCCCCCACGACGAAGGCGTACCCGCGGTCGTCGACCGGCACGTACCGCTGGAGTTCGGCGAGCGCCGCGCGTCCCGGCACGGCGTGCTCGGTGTCCTCGCGCACGATCCACGTCACCTGCACGCCGGCCGGGGCGTCGAGGACCCGGAC